>NZ_NTLW01000117.1:0-19758 GCF_002632075.1 Pseudoalteromonas sp. ESRF-bin5
GAAGCATTTATACGCACAGCTCATGCAATTATTATCTTTCCAGGTGGTGCGGGCACTGCCGAAGAACTATTGTACTTACTAGGGATTTTATTGCATCCAGATAACGAAAAGCAGTGTTTGCCCGTTATTTTAACAGGGCCAAAACAAAGTAAAGATTACTTTGAAAAACTGTGTGAATTTATTGAAATGACACTCGGCAAAGAAGCGTTAGACAAATTTGAAGTGATTATTGATGATCCGAGTCTAGTAGGTCAAAAGCTAAAATCTAAAATGGCCAATGTACGCGAGTATAGAAAAAGTGAAGGCGATGCGTATTACTTTAATTGGACGCTTAAAATTGATAACGAATTTCAGCAGCCTTTTGCACCCACACATGAAAATATGGCAAGCTTAGACCTACATTTGGATCAACCAAAACAACGGCTTGCAGCAAACTTACGACGCGCGTTTTCAGGTATTGTTGCGGGTAATGTTAAAGATGAGGGTGTTCGAGCAATCAAAGAACATGGACCTTACACTCTCAGCGGTGAGCCTGCCTTAATGAAAGATATGGACGTACTTTTACAGGCTTTTGTTGATCAGGGTCGTATGAAACTCCCTGGTAGTAAGTATATTCCGTGTTACAAAATAAAAGCATGAGTCGTACAGTTTGAAACCCCATTTATTATTAATTGATGCGCTTAATTTAATTAGGCGCATTTACGCAGTTGACGCAAATCAAAAACATATCAACGAAAAGCAATTGGTGCTTACTTGCAGCGAGCGTGTAGCTCAAGCATGCAAAAAAATGCTTCGCATAACGGATGCAACACATGCTATTGCGATATTTGATGGGGATAAAAGTTGGCGTTATCACTTTTATGAACATTATAAACACTCCAGAGCCCCAATGCCTGAAACGCTAAAAAGTGCGTTGCATCATTTTAAATCAGCAATAGAGGAAACCGGCATTGTTGTTTTTGAACCAATAAATGATGAAGCTGACGATATTATTGCCACCCTTGCTTGCAAAGCTGCTGATAATAAAATCACGAGTACTATCGTATCCACTGACAAGGGATTTTTACCGTATTTAAACAGTGAAATACATATTTACGATTACTTTAAAAGGCAGCATTTAGATGAACCTGCAATACATGAACGCTTTGGGGTAGATAAGAATAGACTCGTCGACTTTTGGGCGCTTGCAGGCGATAAAACTAATGATATACCTGGTGTTAAAGGCGTTGGTATAAAATCAGCTCAACAGCTTGTTAATAATTACACCTCTATAAATGAAGCATTGAGTGATGAATTACTTAATTCAGGACTACGCAAAAAACTTGAAACCAATATGGATATGTACGTTATCTCCAAACAATTGGTTAGTTTAAGAACAGATATAAATTTAGGGTTTAGTTTAAAGCAGCTCAGGCTTAATTAGTCGCAAGTAAATAGCGTGTATTTATAGCAAAACGTATACTAATACCCGTGGTAGTATTTAAGGTAAATAGTGTTGAAAAAGTTTATACGGTATTTAATTTTAGGGTTGGGGCTATATGCGCTCATTGCAACTTTGGTGATTGCTTTTTACAAAGACGATCCTCAAGCTATGATTTGGCAAGATCGAGAGTCATTTAACAAGCGCTACATTGAAAAACTTTCGCTAGATTCTCAAACTACACTCAATACCGTACTTGATTATCTTGGTAGCCCAGACCTGACATTTGCTAAGCGCGATAACGAACAAGTATTGCAGATTATTTTTTATCGTACTCAGCATATTACGTCAGACGGAATAACGACAATGGATGAATGCACAGGTTTATTATTTAAAAATGGCCAGCTCATTTTATGGGGACCAAGTGCGTACAGTAAATATCAGGAAGAAGTTAGGTGAAGGCATAATGGATGAGCCACTTGCGAATCGTTTAAAGCAACTGCACGAAAATACGCAGCGTTTTTTAACAGGCTATAATAACAAAGAGCATTGGCAAGCTTTATATCCTATGGCTTGTAAATTAGCTGAACAGTATAGAATCTTATACGAACACTGCCCTAATGCACTGTTGTCTAAATTAACGTTATTTAATCCTCAATACAGCTATTCGACTAATTTAGTTATAAGCCAATGTGTAATTACCGCCGGCTTATGCGCTAGCCAAAATTACGATAAAAAACTTACCGAACTTTATATTAGCGCTGCGCTTGTGGAGCATATATGTGTTTGTTCGCAGTTAAATAAGCTAGCTGAACAGTCTAAATTTAGTGCCAATGATAAAAAAATTTGGCAGCTTCGCCACCAATTTGCAGCAAAAATAATGTTGAGCTGCGGCAATAGCGCAGCCCCTATTACACATATACTCGCTAAACTAAATAAATATAAGCAAGCCCTTGTAAACACGCCTAAAACAATGCTTTACGATGGTGGAATTACGCTTGTTGCATTAGCTAATATAATAGCAATGAATATAACTCATACCCCTGCTAAAAAGCACATAAGTTTTTATCAAGCTTTGGCCGACTTATATTTGCGCACGCCAAATCTGTATGCACAACATTTGGTTAAGTCTTACGTGGCCGACGTGGGACCCTTTTTAGCTGGTAGCCGAGTTATATATCAAGATCAAAGTATGGTTTATTTAGCGACCGACAAACAAAACCGACACATTTTAGTTAACTCAGAAAATAAACAGAAATTAGCTTGGTATAGAATAAAAGCGTCACTAAAAGACAATCCCAAACAATGGAAGTGTGCAGATAAAAAGCTTATATACAGTGTATGGAACAGTGAACATATTACTATTAACGAGCCAAGCAGTTTAGATAAACCAAGGCAACTAATTGAGTTAATTAGTCAAATTAAAGTTAACCAAGAATATAGTTTTAAAGGTTTGAATAAAATAATGGGTCATCACCCTGAGATTATTGCGCGAGTATGTGAAGCCGTAAAACCTTATAATAAAGAACATCAAGCAGCTAAAGATCTCCGCCATAGCTTGTCGATGGTTGGATACAATAATGCACCTGCGATTATTCAGCGCGTTGTATTTGAACAATTGGTGAATTCAACACCTCACCCACTACAAAGGTTTATAGTTAATCGATTAGACAGCTTAGTAAAAATAATGGCTTTATTGGTAGCACCCAATAAGCAGTATCAATTTGAGCACATAACTTTACCTCTGTATGCATATACTCATTTTATGTTAACCCAATGCAGTAGTCGCTTGACACGAAAAGTAGCTATCGATGAAGTGCCTAACAAAACGCTAAGTGCACCATTTAGTGCATTTTTTGGTGTAGAAAGTATTAAAAATGAACACATCGAATCATTGTTTTCACAATTGCTGAGCGATAACCCTTGGGCAAACACATTGTTACAGGCAGAGCACACAGCAAAAAAACAGCTAACAAATAAACATAAGCTATGGGTCGCTTTAAAAGTAATTGCGCAACAGGTTTTCAAACCAGAACTAAAATTAACCCCATGGCAACAGCAAACTCTTAGTGAACAACTAAAATTAAATGGCTGGAATGAAGAGCGCACTTTTTACGACCAATTAGGAAATCTACAAATATATAACAATATTTAGTTCGGTTATTACCATTATAAATACAGGTTATACCCATTATTTATTCTATAAACTGGCAAAATAAGCGGTAAATTGGTATAAATGCGCCCTTAAAATTTTCAACCATTCACATAAATGACCTAACAAGCAGCTACTCTCTCAGAGTAGCTATTTATGTGCACATCAAACTCTTTAAAGGAAAAGATAATGGCCAAACAAACCATCACAGTGATCAAAGGCGACGGCATCGGTCCTAGCATCATCGACTCAGCACTTGAAATACTAAAAGCCGCAGGATGCGATTTTGATTATGAATTTGTTGATGCTGGCCTAGCCGCTCTAGAAAAAACAGGTGAGTTACTTCCACAAGAGACAATTGATACAATTGCTAAAAACAAAATCACACTTAAAGGCCCGTTAACTACCCCTGTAGGTGAAGGTTTTACGTCTATTAACGTAACACTGCGCAAGCAATTTGGCTTATACGCTAACGTACGTCCAGTAAAATCATTTGTAGGCACTAAAGCACGTTACGATGATATTGATATCATCACTATTCGCGAAAATACACAAGGTATGTACTCAGGTGCTGGCCAAGTAGTTAGCGAAGACGGCAATGAAGCAGAAGCAAAGTCTGTAATAACGCGTGAAGGCGCTGAAAAAATCGTAACATTTGCTTATGAGCTTGCGGTACGAGAAGGCCGTAAAAAAGTAACAGCGGTTCACAAAGCGAACATTTTAAAATCTACTTCTGGCTTATTTTTAAAAGTAGCTCGTGAAGTAGCTGAGCGTTACCCACAAATTGAATCAACAGAGATGATTGTTGATGCAACGTGTATGAAACTTGTAATGACACCAGAAGAGTTTGACGTTGTTGTAACGACTAACTTATTTGGTGATATTTTATCAGACCTATGTGCTGGCTTAGTAGGCGGTTTAGGTATGGCACCAGGTGCAAACATTGGTGAAGATGCTGCAATTTTTGAAGCTGTGCACGGTAGCGCACCAGATATCGCGGGTAAAAACCTAGCAAACCCTACCTCAGTAATTTTAGCGTCTATTCAAATGCTAGAGCACTTAAACATGGGTGACACAGCTGAACGTATTCGCAGCGCTGTTGCTGATGTAATTAAATCAGGTGACCGTACTACACGTGATTTAGGTGGCAGCCACGGAACAACTGATTTCACACAGTCAGTGATCGACCACCTGTAATTTAATAAAACGTTCAAAAAAGCCAGCATTTTTGCTGGCTTTTTTATGCCATTTAAGGGCGTTTAAATCTAATTGAAATTAACAACATAAAAATTAATAACCCGCCAAGCGCCCCTCCACTAGAGCTTGAACCGCTATTAGTTTGAGATTGTGCTACCGTTACGGATAAGTCATCACTAATAACCTCTCCCGTAATTGTGTCTGTTATAGTTAAAGTAACAGAATAACTGCCAGCATTTTGATACGTATGACCTGGGTTTTGAACTTGAGAAAGCTCACTGCCGTCACCAAAATCCCAACTATATGTATAATTTTTAAACCCACCTAACACATCAGTGTTAAATTGGACCGTTAAATTATTTGTTGAAAAACTGGTATTAACTGCGAGTGGAACATTGACGTTTACATTAACGTTTTGAGATACCGACATTCCTTGGTCGTCAGTCACTGTTAGCGACAATAAATAATCACCCGAGTGTAAATAGTCATATGAAATGGCTTGTGATGCTAGCGAACTGCCATCGCCTAAATTCCACAAATAACTGTATGGTGCTAACCCTCCTGCAACTTCAGCTTTTGCCGTTAGTAGCCCTTGTGTTATTTCGTAATCAATTTCAGTGATACTCAGGGGTGCGGCAATAATGACTGTTGTTGTTGCTACCTGCTCTTCTTCACCGTTGCTTGCCGTAAATGTTACATCATAGCGTCCGTAACTCTCAAAAACGTGCGAAGGGGATAACTCAGAACTTGTTCTGCCGTCACCAAAATCCCAAGTAAACGTATCAGATGGCGAAATCGTCAATCCATCAACTGTAAAATCTGCTGTGAAATCTGAGAGTGAGTAACTAATGCCATTTGATGGCTCGTAAATTAATAATATTTCTATGCTTTGATTATCGTTTTCTTGGTTTGTGAGCGTAAAACCAAAGCCAACTTGTGGTAATTTAACACCCGATTCAGCTTGTTCTGCAAAGCGATAGTCCATCTCGTCACTAAAAGAGCTGATAGCAGATAAATCTTCATCTCCTAGCCCTGCTCGTTGAGCATAAAGGCTAAATGCGGCATCTCTTATTTGAATAGCGGTATTTGCTGGTGATTGCGTGCTTCCTTTATTGATAGCACGCTGATCTGCGTCAACAACCAATGCAAAACCGCTACCGGGGTGCTCAGTTGTATTGTTATCAGTGTGCGACTCATCGCTGTACCACAGTAATAACCCCGGCGAGTAACCCTCTTTTTGTAATCCACTATCTATACCCGAATAGTCACGCAGCTGCAGGTAATAGTATGATGGCATAGCAAATACATAACTCCCTACTTTTGCAAACCCGGATAAGGTCGTATTACTTTGAGTTTCTGCGTTATTTTGCCAAATTAATGAACCATTTTTCTCAATGCGCATATCGTCAATAACAAAACCATAATAATGCGTATTAGCGTCTGTTAAGTATTGTACTTGTAGCTCTATTGTTTGCCCTGCATAAGCAGATAAATCAAATTGATGCGTTAAGTATCCGTTAGGAAGTTGTGCATCAGGATTTAAAAATGAATCACCTGTAATATAAGGACCAATATTGCCATAGAAAGGGTTAGTAGGTTGCGTATAGTTACCCGCGATTGGCACACCATTAACCTTTATTTGAACTAAGTCATAATCTTGCTCAATGCTATAAAAAGCAACAAAGCTCAGCATAAGCGATTCTGTCGTGCTTGGTAAATTAATGGTGTTCACTAAACGAGTATTAAGATTATCGCCGGTATTTGAATAATATTGAAAAACGCCTTCTACTGGCGTTTTAAATTTTTCAAGCCTTGGTGGCAATGTGACCTTTACTTGGCTTTGTGATTTAGACGTACTTGATGCGTTATTAATCACTTGCACTGGGGTCGTAACAACCTCATCCATATCAAGGCTAAGCTGGTTTACCCAATTACCTTGGTAGCGTGTTTGAAGATATTCTAGCGCATATGGGCTAAACATTACTGGCTCAGACCCGCGTGGTGAACCCGCCCACGTACCTGACGACATAACCGACCATGAGGCTACAGGCTCACCTACCGTATTAGACTGTAAATCGTATTCATCTTTTAAACCTAAATCGTGCCCAAACTCATGAACAACAACACCGATGGCGGCATCAATAGGGTTTATTGTGTAACCAAATAGCTTTATATCACTCCCAACAACTTCAGTTGGTTGGCTATTTTCGTCTAAAACATAATAACGATGTGACCAAATTGCATCTGTTGATAAATAACCCCCGCCCGACTCCTCACCAATACTAGAATGAAAAATCATAACATGATCGATTATCCCATTTGGTTCGTCGGTAATACCATCACCGTCTATGTCATCAAGATCAGTTAAGTCATAATCAGCCAAATTAATATTAAATTGTGCAACCGCTTTTTCAACAGCTTCTTTTACAAGGCTCGGCGCATTTTTATCTCGGGTAGAGCCTAAACGTTCACCATAAAATTTAGCGTTATTATTTGCAGTTACCCACCCGTAAACTTGCCCTTCAAAATTAAGGCTGTTGCCAGAAGCCGCTTTATAATAATCGGCCGCCGATAAAAGAACCTGTCCGTCAGGGCCTTCATAGCCGTTAGTGTTAAACAGCATCTGCTGGTAATGATCTGGGGAGTAGTCGGTATAAAACATATCAGTGTCTTGGGGAGTTAACTGGTTTTCGTCGTGCTTTAAATCAGGAAAATCAACTAAAATAGTTAATACTTTAACTGTATTGACTCGATCATCTGGGGTTAACTCCGATGAAAAACTAGATTGTTGACTAGGTAAGAGCCCCTTTTGTATTGGGTTATATGTCGATAAACGAGATAGCTGGCTAAACCCATTTTTTAACGCTACTTGCACAGGTGATTTGTTATTGATGTATTCATTGTAAGACGCTTCTAACTCATCGGAAGTTAAGTCTTCTTTTTTATTAAGCCAATACAAAATTCGTTCTTTGTTGGTCACACCTACATCGTGCGGAGTAGATGTTTTAGCTACAGTTATAGTGCTAAACAACGTAGTAATAAGAGTAAGTAACGCTATTTTGTTCACTGTATATTCCTCAAACAATTTGTTAAGCACATCATACCTAATAACAACTATTTAAACATGTTATAAACCAGCTTAAAGTATACGTAAGCAATCTAAAATTGCTCAATACTAAAACAACAGCAAACAAAGCAAAAACAAGTGCACTGCATATTATCTCCCTAAAAACTTCAAATTAAACGCACAAAAAGCAACAAACCACTAAAAAACAATAAAAAACGAATTTAAAATGCAAAAAACAACATTCAAGGTTGACATAAACACTTAAAACACTTAAAAATAAACCCATATAAAATTTCACATCAAAGCAGTGTTTTGCTGAGTAGAGTAAATAACTATGAAAACACAATTTAACCTTCTAGTCGTTCTCGTACTGGTCTTAGTAATAAGCCCAGCGGGGATGTATTAAAAGGTAATACTGCTTTTTAAAAACCCCCGCACCACGCGGGGGTTTTTTTATGCACAAAAAAAGCGCAGAGGAATGAGGATGAGCAAACAAGAGTATAATGGCTCTGAACTAGTCGTTCAGGCATTAAAAGAATTAAAGGTAAAATATATATTTGGCTACCCAGGTGGCTCAGTATTAGATTTATACGATGCACTTTTTCAACAAAATGATATTGAACACATCTTAGTTAGGCATGAACAAGCAGCAACACACATGGCTGACGGTTATGCACGTGCTACTGGTGAGGTCGGTGTTGTTCTTGCTACTTCAGGCCCTGGTGCTACAAATTGTATAACCGGTATTGCAACTGCGTACATGGACTCTATTCCGATGGTTGTATTATCTGGGCAGGTACCTACTAGTCTAATTGGTGACGACGCCTTCCAAGAAACAGACATAGTTGGTTGCTCTCGACCAATTGTAAAACACAGCTTTAACTGCAGAAGTGCACAAGAAATACCTGCAATATTGGCAAAAGCTTTTTATATTGCAAGCACTGGTCGCCCTGGGCCTGTTGTTGTTGAGCTACCAAAAGACATGCTTAACCCTGCTGTCAAATTTGAATACGACTTCCCTGCAACGACTGAACTTCGAACTTACAGCCCAAATACCAAAGGCCATTCAAAACAAATTAGAAAAGCAGTGGCCGCTATATTGGAAGCTAAAAAGCTAGTTATATATTCTGGGGGTGGCATTATCATTTCAAACACCTCAGAGCAATTAACACGCTTAGTAGAATCATTGAATGCACCTATTACCAACACTTTAATGGGTCTGGGTGGTATTTCAGGGGTTCACCCTAACTTTATCGGTATGCTTGGGATGCACGGCACGCTAGAGGCCAACAAAGCTATGGCAAATGCCGACGTTATATTGGCATTAGGCGCTCGCTTTGATGATCGGGTTACAAATAACGTTAAAAAGTTTTGCCCTAATGCAACGATTGTCCATGTAGATGTAGACCCCACCTCTATTTCTAAAACCATTAAAGCGCATATACCTGTTGTAGGTTGTTTAGACACTGTACTTAAACAACTTCAAGATGGAATAGACAAAAGTACAATTCAAATAGATCGCAGTGCACAAGAAGATTGGTGGCGACAAATTATTAGCTGGCGTGAACAAAAATGTTTGGGTTACAAACAAAGCCCTTCAGAAAAAATAAAGCCTCAAGCTGTTATTGAAGCGCTTTATAAAGCAACAGACGGCGAAGCCTACATCAGCTCTGATGTAGGGCAGCATCAAATGTTTGCAGCACAGTATTACCCATTTAAATACCCTCGCCAATGGATCAATTCAGGCGGATTAGGCACTATGGGCTTTGGTTTACCGGCTGCCATGGGCGTTAAGCTCGCATTTCCTGATAAAGAGTCGGTGTGCGTAACTGGCGATGGTTCTATTCAAATGAACATTCAAGAGCTTTCTACGTGTTTGCAGTACAACTTAGCCGTTAAAGTCGTCTCTCTTAACAACCGCTCATTAGGAATGGTACGCCAATGGCAAGATATGGTGTACGGCGGTCGTCATTCATCATCTTACATGGACTCACTACCTGACTTTATAAAATTAGTTGAAAGCTATGGCCACGTTGGTATTCAGGTAAACACACTTGACGAGCTTCAACCCGCGATTGACAAAGCAATGAGCATAACGGATCGTCTAGTATTTTTAGACATACTTGTCGACGAAAAAGAACATGTGTACCCAATGCAAATTAAATTAGGTGGCATTGACGAAATGTGGTTACGTAAAGGAGTTAAAGCATAATGCGTCGTATTTTATCAATATTATTAGAAAACGAACCCGGTGCACTATCTCGTATTGTTGGACTATTTTCACAACGAGCATACAACATTGACAGCCTAACGGTAGGTACTACTGACGATCAGTCTTTATCGCGTATTACCATAACAACAATGGGTGATGACCGAATTGTTGAACAAATTACCAAGCAAGTGAACAAGCTAGTTGATGTATTAAAAATTATTGATTTAACAGAAATGAGCCACATTGAACGAGAACTACTCCTTGTAAAAGTATTTGCACAAGACGAAACAACGCGTGCCGCAGTTACTCGTGTAGTAGATGTGTTTAAAGGTGATATTTTAGATATGGGCCGTCAGAGTTACAGCTTACAACTTGTGAGCAGCACAGACAAAATAGAATCATTTTTAGATACGCTACGCCATGAAACAGATATCATAGAAGTTGTACGTTCAGGTGCAGTTGGAATTGGTAGAGGCGATAAAGCCTTAAAAGCATAACTTTTCAAATACTGAGCCGTTACATTACGGCTTTTTCAACACAAAAAAAAGGGCTTATTAGCCCTTTTTCAATTAATTTGTAAAACCAATTATAGGTTTACTTGGTCTTTAAGACCTTTACCTGCTTTAAAGCTTGGGATAGTTGCCGCTGCGATTTGGATCTCAGCACCCGTTTGAGGGTTACGGCCTGTGCGTGCAGCACGTTCTTTAACTGAGAAAGTACCAAAACCAACTAATGCTACTGAATCACCTTCTTTAAGTGCAGAAGTTACAGCGCCAGTAAATGCGTCAAGAGCACGTGTAGCTGCGGCTTTAGAAATTTCCGCGTCAGTAGCAATTTTTTCAACTAATTGAGCTTTATTCATTGTTAGATTCCTATTCGTTATTATTTTGCCTTCGCAAAACCTATCTTTATGTATTTTTTAAAAGTTAGCAACAGCAAATTGCAATTTTTAGTTAAAATCTTATAAAACACATAAAATTATATTAATTTCCGCTAAAATACAGCATCTTGTGTTAACAAAGATTTAATTTTTGTACAATTTTGGTGCATGTTAATCAGCATATAAAAACTATATTTTTTCGATAACTAAGGTCACTTCCCCGACCTCGACACCAAACTTAACAATAGATGTGCGGTTAATCAAGCGCGATTGTGTTACCAAGTACATCCAATCATCAAAATTAACTTCTAAAGTGCTTCCGTCATAAGGGAGTTCTACGTTGTAGTTCCAATGAAATACACTGCCATCACTTTTACCTTGTGCAACGCCAAGAACGTCTGCAGCAGTCCCTGTAAGGGTGTTATCGTCATTAAGGGTTATTTTCCAGATGCGTTTTTGTGTTTCACCATCATCATACACAAAGTCTTCTTCTATGACGCCCTGGTTGCCTTCCCACGTAGCGTTCATATCAACGACTAACTTACGGGTTAACTCACCTTTAAAGTCTTGCACTACGCCATATGCTTTTAATTTGCCGCTAAAGAAGGTTTTAAAGTCAAAATTGGGAGTTGTTTTACTGTAGTGTTCTACATTAGGGGCTGAGCAACTAACCAAAAGAAGTGCAAATACACACACAAAAATCGTTTTTAACGCGTTATTAATAATCATTATAATTTCCTAATAGTTTTTTTCTTAAAGCTGGCTCTGACGTATTTTTACCTAACCAAATAGCTAAAAAGTCACTTGAAAACGCAACATCATCAATTACGCCAACCTCGCTATCGTTATGCAAAAAAGTACTTTTGCCTTCTTTATCAGTTATCAGCGTTAACGAATCACCTTTACCTATGTTTGGCCAAATAGACAAAAGCACCTCATCGTACTTGCCGACTAGATTTTTTTTTCCTATGTGATCCCACTGCTCATTGGTTGCTTTAACTATATCTTTGGCGTCGAAATCACGTAAATAGGTCAGCTTAAATTTGACAGGGTGTTCACCCAAAGCATAATCGCCAGAAGGGGTATATAAGGTGGCGTCGTAAACATCCCAAAACAAGTATTCCATTCTACCCTCGCCCACTTTGCTAAATTCAACATTAGCAAAGGCAGAAGTAGACAATAAAAGACATAAAACAGTTATGGTTATGATTGATTTCACAATTAAAGTCCTTCTTTTAATAACAAATAAAAGGGTAAGCTAATTTTGACTTGCTAAAATAATCGACTTAATTTTTTGGTTTATAAATACAATAAACGTAAAGGCTGCCGACCAAATAACACCGTAGGCTACCCAAAACTGCCATAGCGGTAAGCCTAAATTAATTACGTTAAAACGCGCACCCGCCCAGTAGCTAGCTGGCGCGAAAATAAAGCAAACAACAAATACCTGCCAGAGTCTTAATCGACTTAAGAAATGCATCGATGTATTTAATGAAAGGATCAAGGCGGCCCATAGAAGTACCAGCCACATAGGAAAAGGATCAACTTTAAATGAAAGTAGACCAAACTCCACGGCTATGTACTCAAGTAACAAAGCAATAGGAAGCGCTTTTAGTAGCAATAATGCATCTTGTTTTTTTTGCTTTGACAAATAAAACATTAAGCCAATGATGACAGCGCTAAATAAAAGTGATTGTCCTTCAAGCAGTAATGATAAAAACCACACTGCTTGAAACAAGACAAAATTAATAAGCGAGTGCAATTTCATCTACATTGCTGCTAAAGCGAGGTTTGCGCGCCATTAAATGTACAGTACTGGTTGCACGCGTTCTAAATGCACCTTCACAGTACGCAAAATAAAACAACCACAACCTGTAAAAACGGTCATCAAATTTTGTTCGGTCTAGGTCAGGCCAACTTTTGATAAAGCGTTCACGCCAGTCAGCTAAGGTTCGTGCGTAATGCGTTCCAATATCACTAACAGTATGGATAACCATATCGGTGTTATTTTTGATTTGCTCACTCATTTCGTTTAATGAGGGTAAACACCCACCAGGGAAAATATACTGTTGAATAAAATCTGAATTTTTAAGGTAGTGCTTGTATCGCTGATCGCTTATGGTGATTGCTTGTATCAACATTGCGCCATCGTCTTTGAGTAGCGAACCGCACTGGGTAAAAAAGCTAGGTAAATATTCGTGGCCAACCGCTTCAATCATTTCAATCGAAACGAGTTTGTCGTATTTGCCCGTGAGTAGTCTGTAATCAAGCTTAAGAAGCGTAATTTTATTCTCTAAGCCTAACTCTTTAATTTTTTCTGCAACAAAGTCATGTTGCTCATCAGATATTGTAGTAGTCGTCACGTGGCAGTCGTAATGTGTTGCTGCGTAAATGGCAAATGCGCCCCATCCAGTGCCAATTTCTATAACGGAATCGCCAGGTTGCAATTCTACCTGTTCACATATGCGCTTTAATTTGTACTGCTGCGCGTCTTCTAGACTGGCATCTTTTGATGGATAAACAGCACACGAGTAAAGCATTTCTTTACTCAAAAACGATTCGTATAAATCGTTACCTAGATCATAGTGAGCAACTATATTTTTTTTAGAGCCTGACTCAGAATTTTTATTTTTTAAATGAGTTAGTCTGTGGGCAATGTTGCTGAAAAACGCGAATTTTTTCTCAAACTCGTCTAACTGTTTTTCATTTATAGCAAATAACTCAATTAGTCGGGTTAGATTGTCACAACTCCATTGACCTAAAATGTAAGACTCGCCTGCACCAACACTTCCAGATAATGCAAACGCCTTGTACATCGCTTTGTCGTGAATTGTTACCGTAACTTTTAAGTCGGATGATGCATCTCCAAAAACAAGCTGCAGATCTTCATCAATAACGGTGATTTGGCCTGTTTCTATTGAAGAAAAAGCTTTAAATACTAATTTTTTATAAAGCCCTGTAAACCAGCCTGTGTTTTGTTCGCAATTTAAGCTAGACACTTTTTCCATTAGAACACCTATATTATTTTTATTACTGCTTGTATGTAATTTGTGACGTTTAAGAATGACCTAAAAAAGGCACTCTTTTTATAAACAGCTTCAACGCTTGGTAATAAATACCTTTAAATATTGTCCACGTCATTGCTGGGAATCGCTTTAACAACTGACTCATTTCTTTTTCAGTCAGTTCTTTGCGGGTTAATCGAAGAGTAGCATCAAATAGCAATTCTCCGTCCCGTTTATTTTCAATATGAATCAATGTTTTATCTTGGGTTAACCTAATTGTCCAATGATAGTTCATATCGAGGTTCATAAAAGGTGATACGGAAAATACTTTTTTAAAGTTCACTTTTTTTTCTAGTGGTATCAAGTAGTAGTGTCGCTCATTCCATGGCGTATTACTAACTTCAGCCACCATGTACTTAAATTCACTGTCGCTATGACCATAAAAGAAGAAATTTACTGGGCTAAAGTAAATACCAAAGCAACGGAGCTGTCCTAGCATGTATACATGGTTAAAAGTCTCAGTTACACCAAGCGATAATAACTGATGATTTGCACGTTCAATGATTGACGCATCATTATTGTGGGGCTTATTAACAAAATAGTCTGATTCATTGAATTTTAATGCTTTTGAACCAGACGTACCTAACCATTTATGCTTATTGTTCAATTGCTCTGGGTTGTTGAGATCAACCCACATCATATAAAGTGGGTTACTAAAATGATGAGTCTTAACAGCAAAACGGCGATGCTTAACATCGCCTAGATAAACAGCACTAGTCAAATTCAACCCCTAACTGCCTTGCTACATCTACACCACTGCGTACACCATCTTCATGAAAGCCGTTGTACCAATAGGCTCCGCAAAAGTAACTATTATTTTGACCATCGATCGTTTGTTTGAGCCCTTGCGCAGCAATAGACTCTTTGTTGAAAACAGGGTGATGATAAGTGAATTCACGCAATATTTTGCTTTTATCTATCCCTTCAAGATGGTTTAACGTAACGCAAAACTGCGTGTCTGATTGAATACCTTGCAATATATTCATCTGGTAGGTAACAACAGCTGCTTTGTCGGTATTGTTATTTAATAAATAATTCCAACTAGCCCAAGCGGCTTTTCTGTCAGGTAGTAAATTTGTATCTGTATGAAGTACTACTGAATTTTCAGTATAAGGAATTGCGCCAAGTACTGATTTTTCTTGGCTTGTTGCATCACCAAGTAATTTGAGTGCTTGGTCAGAGTGGCACGCAAAAATAACTTTATCAAAAACGTGCTGCTCACCATTAGCAAACTCAATGGTTACATCGTCATTTACACGTGTTACCGATTTAATATCAGTGTTAAGCTTTATTCTGTCAGCAAACCCTTTAATTAATGGATTTATGTATTCACGTGAACCACCAGGTACAACATACCATTGCGGCCTATTTGTGATATCTAAAAGGCCATGATTAAAGAAAAACTTTACAAAAAACTCTACGCCGACGTTTTCCATTTCTTTAATACTAGTAGACCAAATAGCTGCGCCCATAGGTAAAATATAATGATATTTAAAAAAGTCGTTAAACTGATTTTCTTTAAGTAGCTGACCGAGTGTTTGCGATTGCTGATATTCGCCTTTTTCGTGTATGGCTTTACATAGTTTGTTAAATTTAACTATGTCAGATAACAAGCGCCAAAATTTAGGCCTAAAAATATTTCTTCTTTGTGCAAATAAACTGGTGAAGGTATGGCCATTGTACTCAAAGCCTGTTGCCTCATTATGAACACTGAAACTCATTTGGGTCTCTTGCTTTTTTATACCAATACGCGCAAGTAACTTTTCAAAATAAGGGTAAGTTCGGTTATTAAAAACAATAAATCCGGTATCCACGGCGTAATTAACGCCCTTAACATCTACGTCAACAGTCGCAGTGTGCCCGCCAATGTAATCGTTTTTTTCAAATAAAGTGACATCGTAGTGTTTGTGAAGCAAATGCCCACATGTTAAACCTGATACACCAGTTCCTATTATTGCTATTTTTTTCAACGGGTTAATCCTTTTGCTATTTTAAGCCAAAGCGGTAAAGGCAATATCCGCAATGCTTTTAATATAAGCGTAAAGCGATACGGAAAGTGTACCTCTTTACGTCGTTTGTTTATTCCTTTGATCATATAATCTGCCGCTTCTTCAGCGGTCACTGCCATAGGCATGGGAAAATCATTTTTTTCAGTCAGAGGAGTTTTTACAAACCCTGGGTGAACTAACGTGACATCCACATCCATCAAATCAACGGCTAGGCTTTTAGCTAAATAACTTACGCCCGCTTTAGACGCCCCATAAGCCTCGGAGCGTGGTAACGGTAAGTATGTAACGCTTGAACTAACAATAACTAATTGACCGCCACTTTTAACTTTAGGGAGTAATGCTTCTAAGCAGTAACCAACCGACAGTAAATTTGCATTAATTACGCGCTCAAACAAAGCGCTGTCAAAGTTTTTTGCGTCGTCTATGTATTCACAATTGCCCGCATTAAGAATTACTCGGTCAAAGTGTGGGTATCCAATGGTTGCTTCTTTAATATCTTTTAGGCTTGTTGCATCAAACTTACAACTTTCTATGTTGTTATGTTTTGAAAGCTCAGCTAGCTTTTCCGTATTACGTCCACATGCAATAACCGTGTCGCCCATTTGTGCATATTTAATAGCTAGTTGTTCGCCAATGCCTGACGTTGCGCCTGTAATTAAGGTAACCATAATTAGCCCGCCCTCTTATCAATGTAACTAACTACACTACCTAGAATTGGAATATGCTTGTAAAGTAGTTCGCCAACGTTGAAATAATCACGATGCTTAACAATTTTATCATTATCAAAAGTTAGTTTACTGTGCCCCTGCACAGATATGGTTTTACCAGAAGCCAGTTTGGGATGTGAATAATGCATTGTCCAATAAACAAATGCATTGTTGTTGATACCAAACGAATCCGTTATATCAAATTGACAATGCTTAACATTGCTATATAAATTTGCAAAATAGTCACGCAAACTTTCAATACCGTTAATTTCGTGCATCGGATCAATAAATTGAATATTGTCGGCATAAATGTCACTTAATAAGTCCAAATTAGAGCTATTAAGTTGCTGGTAAATATCAACAAATTTATCTACTGGTAACTGGTTATCCATATCATACCTTAAATGCAGCGAGCGCACGTTCACGTGCAGCTTTGTGGTCAACAATTGCTGGCCAGTAACATTCACTTCCCTTGCCCGTTGCAGCTAAGTAGGTGTGCGGAAAATGAATGTGTTTATCTGGCACATTTTCAAGCTCAGGCAAATACTTACGTATAAACTTACCTGTTGGATCAAAGCGCTCACTTTGGGTAATAGGGTTGAAAATCCTAAAATAAGGTTGTGCATCACATCCTGTGCTTGCAGCCCACTGCCAGCCACCATTGTTAGAAGCTAAATCGCCATCAATTAGGTGCTGCATAAAAAAGCGCTCACCTTCACGCCAGTCAATTAATAGGTGTTTAGTTAAAAAACTGGCCACTACCATTCTTAAACGGTTATGCATCCATCCAGTTTGCTTAAGCTGTAACATAGCTGCGTCTACGAGTGGGTAACCAGTTCGACCTTCGCACCACGCATTAAATTCTTTTTCACTTTTTCGCCATTTAACAGGATTGTATTTCTCGTTAAAGTTTTCACCACGAGAGAGCTTCGGGTACTCTGCAATAAGATGCCTGTAAAACTCTCGCCAAATAAGCTCGTTAACCCATGTGAATGTTTTACTTTTTGATGTAGTCAGAATGTCGGGGTAACGTTGCTGTATATTAATTAGCAACTGCTTTGGGCTAATAATGCCCAGCGCTAAATACGGGCTCAAACCCGATGTACCTTTAATACTGGGGATATCACGCTGATCGTCGTAGCTTGTTAACTTATCGCAAATAAAATTATCAACTACACTCAAAAGTGTTTCATCATCAACAGGCCATTTATCCGAACTACAATCGCTTTCAAGATGCTGGCTTTTTTCAATTTTTATAGGGTTTTGTTCTAGTGGCCATTGCGCCAAGCTAAAGTGAGTATCTTGATACTGTTTTAACCATGCGCGTTTAAATGGTGTGAATACTTTATACATTTCATTACTTTGGTTTTTAACGCTACCAACAGGCGCAATTAAATCTCCTTCGTATAATGTAAAAGTAATGGAACGTTTGTCACATTGTGCCAAAACCGCCTTGTCTCGATTTACTTCGTTAAGCTCATATTCTGTATTAGCAATAATATGCTGAATATCATGAGTTTCACAAAACGAAAGTAGCTCAGATTCACAATCACTAAAGTTAGGAGCGTTTATTACATTAAGCGTGATGCCGAAATTGGCAAGTTGCTCTTGCAAATAAGTTACACGTCGCTTTAGTAAATCAATTTGTATTGGCGCTGCTTGGTGCTGTTGCCACTGCTTTTCGCAAACAAAAAAAATGGCGTGTTTAGCGCCATTATTTAGCGCTTCTATTAACGCTTCATTCGAAAAAAGGCGCAAATCGCGCCTAAACCAAAATAATGTATTCATTAAATACCAAATCGTAGTTTTAAATCATGAGGATAGGGATTAAAAAACACCTGTTTTTCTAGGTACTCTTTAGGGTGAACTTTTAGATGGTGCTTAAGTAAAGTAAGAGGCACATAAAGCGGCACTAAACCAGAGCGATACTCGTCTATTGCTTCACGTAGTTCTTGCTTTTCAACCTTAGCGAGGTCTTTTTTAAAGTAACCTTGTAAATGCATTAACGTATTACAGTTATTACGACGAGATGCAGGTTTTTTAAGCCCTGTCATTAAACCTAAAATGTATTCATCAGCCAATGCGTTTATATCATCACCAGCGTAGGTTCCAAGTAACTTGCCAAGCTCTCGGTAAGCTTGGTAATTGTGTGCCATTAATAAATACTTATGCTTAGCATGAAATTGCGTTAAGTGGTGAACACTTAGTGGCTCTTTTACAAGCTGCTGCCAGCTGTTTAAAACGTACACGCGCATTACAAAATTCTCACGCAGGTGTATATCGTTTAACCTACCATTTTCCTCGCAAGGCAAAAGTGGATTATGCTTCATAATTTGTTCTGCAAAGAAACCAACGCCCTCTGAGGTATTACCCGTCCCAGCCTCGTTGTATATTTTTATACGCTCCATGCCACAACTTGGGCTTTTGGCACAAAATACAAAACCACTCAACTCTTTAGCTTGCTCAGTAGCAACCTTTTTACCGTACTCGGTTAACTGCGGTCCAACGTCACCAGAGCCATCAGGACGGCAAACTTTAATTGTGTCGCCAACTCGAACTTGGCGAATTGTAGGCCGAGGTATTGGTAAGCCAACCGCAACCTCAGGACAAAAGCGTGTATATTCAACATGCTTTGCGAGTTCGTCCATACAAAAGTTTGACCTTTTGTGACCTGTATCAAATCTAACTTTCTCGCCTGCTAAGCAGGCGCTTATACCTATTTTTATTGTAGTTTTTTGCATGTAATCTCTTAGTAGATTAAATTACCAATTGGATTTAGTAATTTACTTAGCCCTTTATTAAAATGTAGCGCACTGCTCACAACTGTAAAGCATAAACACCCATCTTTTGTTATTGGCGTGTGTTGATGACGACCATCTTGCCAAATAAAGTCACCTGGCACGTAGTGTCCGTCTTCATCACAAAACTCACCGTCAAGTAATAGGGTTATTTCAAAACCTGTGTGCGTATGTTCAGGAATTTCACCGCCCGCATCTATGTGCAGTAAACTTGAACGTAATGCACCATCATCTAGTGCTACACGTGAACG
>NZ_NTLW01000031.1:0-8857 GCF_002632075.1 Pseudoalteromonas sp. ESRF-bin5
CGCCAAGTTCGCGCACTAGCGACTGCCCTAGGTGCGCCAGCAGTGCTTGTTGAAAAAGCCCCTACAGCCGATTTAGAAAGCGACCGACCGGGCCTCACCGACGAAGAAGCGCTTGGTTTAAGTTACAACCAAATTGATGATTTTTTAGAGGGCAAACCTGTCTCTGAAGAGGTGGAGCAAAAGTTAATCGGTATATATCTGCGCACGCAACATAAACGCCAGCCAATACCAACAATTTACGATTGATATAAGTGATATAAAAAGCAATTAACAGCATCTAGTTTAATTGCTTTTTTGATCGCCCTACTCAAATATTACGTACACATTGCACTTAACGTACTAATATTTATTAAAAACTTGCCAAAGAGAACACTGCATTATATGACATCGCCTATTTTAATTACTGGTGCAGGCCAACGAATCGGCCTAGCCCTTGCTCAGCATTACTTAACCCAAGGGCAAAAAGTGATTATTACTTATCGTACTCGCCATGATGCCGTAGAAAAACTAGCGCAGCAGGGAGTGACTTGTATCCATGCCGATTTCAGTACTGATGCGGGAATTAATGAGTTTATTAATACATTGAAAGCCCATACCCAATCCTTAAAGGCTGTTATACACAATGCATCTAGCTGGGACTGTGAAGCAAATAATCCAGACCACGCCAAGCTTTTTGATAACATGATGCGCATTCATGCCAAAACACCCTACTTAATTAATATGCAGTGCGCTGACTTACTTTTAGCGTACCAGCAAGCTAGCGGTGCTGCGGCAGATATTGTACACCTTACTGACTATATAGTTGAAACAGGAAGCCCTAAGCATCTGGCATATGCGGCAAGCAAGGGCGCACTTGATAATCTAACAAAATCGTTTAGTGCTAAATACGCACCAAATATAAAAGTAAATGCGGTTGCGCCTTCGCTTATTATTTTTAATGAGCACGACGACGAACAATACCGCGCTAAAACACTTAAAAAATCATTGATGGGCATCGAACCTGGGTGCCAAGAAATTATAAACAGCATTGATTTACTATTACAAAGTCAGTACATAACAGGGCGCTCTATCCCTGTTGATGGCGGACGTCATTTAAAGTAAAAAACACTGAGACACCTATGCATAACGAATTAAAAGACAGCTACCAGAAAATTATAACCGCCGTAGGCGAAGACGCTGAACGCGAAGGTTTATTAGACACACCAAAACGTGCTGCAAAAGCAATGGAATACCTGACACAAGGGTATCGCCAAACGCTTGATGAAATTACTAATAATGCCGTATTTACCTCTGATGCAGACGACATGGTACTTGTGCAAAATATAGAACTTTACTCTATGTGTGAGCACCACTTGCTACCATTTATTGGCCGCTGCCATATTGCTTATATTCCAAACGGCAAGGTGCTGGGGTTATCTAAATTTGCGCGTATTGTTGATATGTTTTCGCGTCGTTTTCAAATACAAGAACAGTTAACACATCAAATTGCCAAAGCCGTTGAAGAAGTGACTGGCGCAAAAGGTGTAGGCGTTATTGTTGAAGCTAAGCACATGTGCATGATGATGCGCGGTGTAGAAAAGCAAAACTCAAGCATGCGTACATCAGTAATGCTGGGTAACTTTAGAAGCGACCCTAAAACACGCAACGAATTTTTGCAGCTTATTAAAGGGTAATCTATGGCCAACGCAATTATTAATGTTACTAACTTACGCTTACGTACATTTATTGGTTTTAATCCTGAAGAGCGTGAAAAAAAGCAAGACGTAGTGATCAATCTTGAGATTCACTACCCTGCCGACAACGCATGTAAAACCGATGAAGTAGACCAAGCACTTAACTATAAAGTGATCACCAAAGAGGTGATTAGTTTAGTTGAGCAAGGACACTTTTTATTACTAGAAAAGCTAGTCGCTGAAATTCTTGCTGTTTGTCATTCACACCCGAGTGTAAATTATGCCAAAGCCCGTGTAGATAAACCGCATGCGCTTCGCTTTGCTGACTCTGTATCGTTAACACTTGATTGGACAAAGTAGTGTGCGTATAGCTTAAATAAGAGCTTCTACTCCCACGGCAAGGGCAATAACCGCTAAATAGCGTGCGCCTTTGCCAAGTGTTACTAAAAGTAAAAAAACGCTAAACCTCACTTTAAAAATACCGCCAATAACTGTTAATGGGTCGCCAACAACAGGCAGCCATGCAAACAATAGGCTATATACGCCATATTTATTAAACTGATTTTGTGCCTTTTCAAGCCCTTGTTCTGATACCGGAAACCACGTTTTATGTTTAAAACGTAAAACTTGCGTGCCTAACCAATAGTTAACACAGCTTCCCAATACATTACCTAGTGTTGCTACCAACCATAAAAGCCAAAGGTTAACTTGGCTTTGTGTGATCATTCCCACCATGATCACCTCTGAAGAACTCGGCAATAGCGTAGCTGAAATAAATGCGCTTAAAAACAGCGTTAGATAAAGCATAATAACCTTGCGGGAAAAGGTAAAACCCCAGCCTAAGGCTAGGGTCGGTTTATACAAATAATTGAGCGCTTATTTTATCAAATTTAAACTCAGTGGATAATTAAACTCTTTACCTTCATTGGCTTTAATACTCGCTAAAACCACCATAATAAAAGAAAAGATAGCCACAATAGGTAATAAAATTACACCGATCACAACAAACATCAATGCAAAACAAATAATATAGGCAATTGCCATAGTTATCTGAAAATTAAGCGCTTTTTTACCGTGCTCATTGACCATTTGCATTTCATCTTTTTTAATTAACCAAATAATTAATGGTCCTATGATTGAACCAAACGGCACAATAAATCCAGCAAACGCGCTTAAATGGCACAACATTGCCCATGTGCGCTCATCTTTATTTACTACTTTAACCTGTTGATTTTCTTCCATAACACAATCCTTTAATTTTTATAATGCGGTTTAATTATACACAGGTCTATAAATTTTCTGGCGTATTTATTTACAAAAATCACAGCCTACATTCCTGTGATAAAAAAGTGATAAGTTTGTGAGAGTTTCTGGAGACGATTGTTCAATACTTATCTCGAATCATCACTTACAGGAAATAAAAAATGAAAGCTTCAACTTTTACACTTGCAACTCTTTTAGCGGTAGCTAGCCAGTCAACCATGGCTGCAGAGTTAGACTTAACAATAACCAACCTAACCCAAGGCATTCACTTCACTCCGCTACTCGTTACAGCACACAACAGTGAAGATAAGCTTTTTGAAGTTGCAACTGAAGCTTCTACCGCATTACAAACAATGGCTGAAGGTGGCAACATTGCTGAGCTAATGGCACAAGCCACTGCAGCAGGTAGCGATATGGCTGCAAACCCAGCAGAAGGTCTATTAGCACCATCGTCATCAACCATGACAACACTAATGACGACTGACGGGAACGATTACTTATCAGTGACCGCTATGTTACTACCTACAAACGATGGCTTTGTTGGCCTTGATAGCTGGAAAATACCAACCGAAGCAGGTACCTACACAGTTTATTTAAATGCATACGATGCGGGCACTGAGCAAAATAATGAGCTAGTGGTTGAAGGTTCTGGAGCACCTGGTACGCCAGGTATTCCTGCAGCACCAGGTGGTGATGCGGGTACAGGTGGCGCAGGCTTAACAAGCACCGATAGCAACATTAATGTGCATATTCACCCTGGTACACTAGGTGACGACGACTTAACCGCTGGTAATAGTGATTTAAGCAACACGGTTCACAGATGGTTAAACCCTGTAGCTAAACTAACCGTTACGGTTAAGTAGGAGCGTAATCATGGCATCTTTAAATAACTTTAAAAAAAGCATCGTGGTTGTTGCACTTGCAGCTTCACTTGCAGCCTGTGGCGACAACGACAGTAACGATCCTGTTCAAGTTGTCACACCGCCGACTCCTGAGCCTGTAAGCTATACATTTGATGTAACCGTCAGTAATTTAACCGCAGGGCAGCCACTATCGCCTATTGCCATTATTGCACATACAGAAGGCACACTTTGGCAAATAGGTAGTCCTGCATCGGTTGCATTAGAAACAATGGCTGAAGGAGGCGACAACAGCCAACTACTTGCATTAGAAAACGCCATTGCAAATGCATCAAGCGAAGGCCCTGTTGGACCTGGCGTAAATACCACGATTACATTAACGACAGACTCACTTGAAGCACTCAAGCTTTCACTTGCCACTATGATGGTGAACACAAATGATGGATTTACCGGTCTTAGTGCTTTAGACGTATCTTCATTAGCCGTGGGTGACTCTTTAATTCGCACCACTGTTGCTTATGATGCAGGTACTGAAGCAAATACAGAAGCAGCTGGTACGATACCCGGTCCTGCTGATGGCGGAGAAGGTTTTAATGAAGCCCGTGATGATGTTAATTTTGTAGCAAGACACCCAGGTGTAGTTACAAATGAAGATGGCTTATCTAGTTCAGTACTTAGCCCTGAACATAAGTTTGATAACCCATTAGCAAAAGTGGTTATTACCAGCACTCAGTAATTCGTTTATCTGTATTGACCTTGATATACCAGCTTGTAATGGGGAAGTAGGGGCGCACGGAAGCCCCCTTTTTTTACGAGGATAAACAATGCGTCATGAAAAATTACTCATAGTTGAAGACGACAGAGAAATTGGTAAATTAATTACCACACAGCTTACATCGCTAAATTTACATGTGGATCATGTTATAAGTGCTGAGCTGGCTCTAAAAAAAATTGCCAAGCACCCCTACGGGCTTATTTTACTGGATATAAACCTGCCGCAAATGGATGGATTGAGTTTATGTCGTAAAATAAAAGAGCACTATCCAACTACCTCCGTTATTTTACTCACCGCACTAAGTAGTGACATGGATAGGGTTATTGGCCTAGAAATGGGCGCAGACGACTATATTTGTAAACCCTTTTTTGCACGTGAACTACAAGCCAGAGTAAAAACCCAACTTCGACACAGAGCACAGTTACTCGCCAGCCAAAATACCGATGAACCCTCTGTTGCAAGTGAACAAACCCTTAAAGTTGGCTCATTAAACATTGAGTTTGACTCTCATCAAGTGTATTTAGCCGAACAGGCAATTAACCTAACTGCCACCGAGTTTGATTTGCTGGTGTATTTTGCACGCCACCCTAACCATGTATTTAGTCGCCAACAACTACTTGATAAAGTCTGGGGCTACCAACATAGCGGTTACGAACATACTGTTAATTCACATATTAATCGGTTACGCGCAAAGCTTGAATTGCACCAATCGACACCTATTATAGAAACCGTTTGGGGTGTGGGATACAAACTCAATCCAAGCCAACTTAATTAAGATTTTTATTATGAGACTTTCTTTGTACCAAAAATTAGCAGTGTCGTTAGCCGTAATTTTTTGTTTTATTTGCGCGCTGGTTTATAGCTGGAGTAAACAACTAGAACTCAACTCTAAACACCATGGAGAACAAAATTTACATTTAGCGCTAGCTGAGCATTTAGTACAAGATAACCCATTGATAAAAGAAGGCGTATACGATTACGAAGCCCTTGAAAACCTATTTCATACCTTAATGTTACTCGGCCCCGCCTTTGAATTTTACTTTGTAGACGAAAACGGAAAAATATTAACTTACTCCGCAGAGCCCGGAAAAGTGAAGCGTACACATATTAATTTAACGCCATTAAAGCACCTTATAGCTAACCCAAGTGCTACACGAGTTTATGGCGACAACCCAAGAAACCCTGATCAACAAAAAATATTTTCTGTGGCGCCTGTTTTTAATAACAACACATTGCAAGGTTATTTATATGTGATTATTGGTGGTGAGGCATACGACACCTCTCTTAATCATATAAAAAGTAACGACTCGTTATTATTGGCTGCCATATGGCTAGGCTCAGCACTCGTTTTTTTATTTATTGCGATGCTTATTTTACTGCGATTTTTTACAAACCCTATTCAACGCCTTGCAAAAGATGTAAGCAAAATTGAGGCTGCAAACTACAGCCTAAACGACACAAAATTGAGTATTTATTCAACTCAAAAAAGTAATGAAGTCCATAGCTTAAGCCGAACTATTCAAGCAATGCTCACACGTATAAACGAGCAATTTAAAGCACTAGAGCAAGGCGATAAACAACGCAAAGAGCTACTTACTCACTTATCTCATGACTTACGTACGCCACTGGCTTCGTTACAAGGTTTTTTAGAGGTGTTAAATCAGTCAGGTGACAAACTAAGTGCGCAAGAGCAGCAAGAGTACTTGCAAGTATCACTGAATAACTGTGGTCAACTTAAGCAACTAATAGAGCAAATTTTTGAACTCGCACACCTCGAAAATGGCGAAATAAGTATTAACAAAGAAACATTTAACCTAGGTGAACTTATTTACGATTGTATTGCTAAGTTTAGTTTGGCCGTAGAGAAAAAAGGCATTAATTTATCGGTTGAGCCAGCAATTTGTGACTTTCCTGTCATTGCCGACATAGCCAAACTTGAGCGTGTTTTAAGTAACTTAATCGATAACGCCATTAGGCATACCCCGCGTGACGGCAGTATTGCTGTGCGTGTAAAACGCGGTGATGACAATCAATTATTTGTGCAGGTTTCTGATACCGGCGTGGGTATTAAACACGAAGAGTTAAATGCCATTTTTGATCCTCATTACCAAGCTAGTAATTCTAACAAAGCCGGCCGACAACAAGGTGGTTTGGGCCTTGCTATTTGCCGCGGGCTATTAAAACTCATGGACAGTGAAATAAATGTACAAAGTGAACTAGGCAAAGGCACTATGTTTAGCTTTAATTTGCCACAAAAAAAGGCGTAACTTAACGTTACGCCTTAGCTCATTACTTAGTTGAATTGTGGGACCGCTGACCTTTGCAAATTAAATAACAGCCCCTAGGGTTTGTTATTTTTTTATACCTGCTAAATCAAGCATAAATGCATAATTTAACGCGGCATCTTCTAGTCGTTTAAAACGGCCAGAAGCACCGCCATGTCCGGCTTCCATATCTATTTTAAATAATAGTTTATTATCATCTGTTTTGTAGTCACGCAGCTTAGCAACCCATTTTGCTGGCTCAAAATATTGAACCTGTGAATCGTGTAAACCTGTAGTAACTAACATATTAGGGTAGTCTTGCTTACTGACTTGATCGTACGGTGAATACGACAACATATAATCGTAATATTCTTTCTCGTTAGGGTTACCCCACTCGCCATACTCGTTAGTTGTAAGCGGAATAGTTTCATCCAACATAGTGGTAACCACATCAACAAACGCAACCTGTGCAACCATGCCTTTATAAAGCTCAGGGGCTTGGTTTGCCACTGCACCCATTAATAATCCACCCGCACTGCCGCCTTGTGCAAATATGCTGTCTTTTGCACCATACTTTTGCTCAACTAATGACTTAGTTACATCTACAAAGTCGTTAAACGTGTTCTTTTTGGTAAGTAGCTTACCCGCTTCGTACCACGGGCGACCTAACATTTGCGAACCACGTACGTGAGCAATTGCAAATACAAAACCGCGGTCAAGCAACGTTAATCGTGCAGAAGAAAAGCTCGGATCCATTGTTGCGCCATACGAACCATAGCCGTATTGCAATAATGGGTTAGTGCCATCTTTTTTAAATAACTCTTTTCGATACACCAAACTCACCGGTACTTTTACGCCATCGCGTGCTGTTACAAAAATACGTTCTGAGGCATAGTTGTCTGCGTTAAAGTCACCTAATACTGTTTGTTGTTTTAATAATGTTTTTTCGCCAGTGGCCAAATTAACATCATAAGATGAACCCGGCGTAGTCATACTGGTGTAGTAAACACGCAGCGTATCGCTGTCTAATTCGTTATTACCGTACGCATTAATTGTATATGCACTGTCGTTAAAGCTTAGTGGTAACTCTTTGCCCGATGTTAAATTACGCGCAATCAGTGTTGATTGGCCCATTTCGCGTTGTTGGTATACTAAGTAGTCATCAAACAACTCAACACCTTCGAGTTTAATACCCTCGCGCGCAGGGATCACGCTTTGCCAATTTGCTTTATCACCGGCTTTATCAATATCTACTTTCATAAGCTGAAAGTTAACGGCATTTAAATTAGTAACAATGTAATAAGTATTGCCTAATTTGGAAATGCTGTATTCAAGGTTGGCTTCACGTTCAATTAAGCGCTTAGGCCTAGCGTTTACATCATTTGCATTAAGTACTGACAAACCCGATGCATCAGTACTGCTATGCCAAATATAAATTTCTGAGCCGTCTTTGCTCTTGCTCATACCTGTGTAATAGCTTGTGTCTGTTTCTTCGTAAACAAGCTCGTCATCGCTTTGTGGTGTACCAAGCGTATGACGATAAACCTGATACCCGAGTAAGGTTTGCGCGTCTTTTTTGATGTAATAGACTGTTTTATTGTCGTTCGCCCACACAACATAACCACTGGTGCCTTCAAGCGTATCTTCTAATAATTTACCAGTGCTTAAATCCTTAATTTTTATGTTGTAAACACGGCGACTCACCGTATCTTCACCATACGCCATTAAATTGTCATTTGGGCTGACATTTAAACCACTAACCGCAAAATAGTCATGACCTTTAGCCAATTCATTTACGTCTAAAATAACTTCCTGATCGGTGCCTGCAAAATCACTACTGCGTAAGTAAGTAGCGTACTCATTATCGCCGCGAGTTTGCGACGAGTAATAGTACTGGCCGTCTTTTACCGGAACAGAGTCATCATCTTTTTGAATTCTCCCTTTAAGCTCTTCAAATAAACTACTTTGTAATTTTTTAGTATGCGCAAGCATAGCGTCAGAATACGCATTTTCGGCTTCTAA
>NZ_NTLW01000153.1:0-7855 GCF_002632075.1 Pseudoalteromonas sp. ESRF-bin5
AAGCCACCATTAATACCTACTGTCCAACCTTCCATCCAGTTAGTTGTACCATTAAATGCACCAATTTGCCCATTGGCAATAAGCGGTGAACCCGTCAGTGGTGTGTAACCATTATCAGCAAGCATTAAATCTGCTGGAGTTAGCGTTTGGTTGCCGTCTTGAGCTTCAAACCATGATTTAACATCGCCGCCATTAATCGCTTCACTACCAAAGTTGTTAGCTGTTGTTTGACATGCAACAACTGAATTAGTGATAGTTAATGTACCGTCTTCTGCGCGTGGCACAGAGTCTGAACCCACACGTAAACAATTTTCATAAGTAGCTGGACCCGTTACGAATACATTACTTAATGCGCCCGCAGTGCCTGCACGTAAACGAATACCGTTGTTACCTTCAGCACCTACAATTGTTACGTTTGAAACGGTTGGCATTGTAAGTGGTGTTGCACTTGAATCAAACTCAGAGTTATCTGCTTCAATCGCATTATCACCCACGTTTGCAGCTTGTTGAATGTATACGTTAGTTGCAGAGCCTGTCCAACCGAACGACCAGTCAAGTGAATCATCGCCAATGCTGGTTAATACAACATTGCTTACATCAACTGTACCACCGAAAAACTCGATACCGTCATCAAGGTTTTCGTGTACTTGAATGTAATCAACAGTTGTTGCAGAACCTACACCGGCAAACGAAATACCGTTTAGCTCATCGCCATTACCCAGAGTTTTACCTGCTTGCTTAACGATTAAATACTTTAATGTACCTGAGTTATCATCTGCAACATCGCCACCAAACTGGCCGGCGTCACCTTCAGCAGATACACCACAATTAGCTAGCTCGTCGGCTGTTGCTTCACCTTGTTGGTCGCCACATGAATTAGCAGGTGCATTACCTAGTAATACTAACCCCCCCCATTGACCAATGGCTGTTTCACCACCTGTTACATCTTGAATAGAGGTCATAGTAATTGGCTGGCTTACTGTACCAACCGACTCAAGCTGTGAACCACGACGAACAACTAAAAAGTCATCGCCAGATTCACCAATAATTGTTGTGCCTTGTTGAATATAAAGCTTTGCATTATCTGCACGGTCATTACCTACTGCTGTACGACCATTTACAATCCAATGCGCGTCGTTTGTAAGTGTTGCATCGGTAGTGAACGTTGTATCTGCTGTTAGGCGGTACACTGGCTTATCAGTAATTTCCGGAAATTCGCTTGATACGTCTGTGGCTAAGCCTTGAACAAATGCGTTATCAATAGTAGTAGGGAAACCAGTTGTGCCGTTTTGTGAATCATCACGAGATGACGTTTCACCGCCTGTGTCTGAGCCGCCTTCAACAACGTTTGTTATTGTATCGCCTTCGTTAATTGTTGTGTCGCCTTCAGATACTACTAAGTCACCACCACAACCCGCTAAAGATACTGCAGTTGCAATCAAACTAACTTTGAATAAGTCAGATAATTTCATTGTTCACTCCGTTAAAGTATTTAATTATTTTGTTAGCGCTTTATAAAAACTCAAGTCACTTTAAAGCACTTAATAATGCGTTAAGGTCACTTGAGTTATCAGCAGGGCTTACCTTACGGGAGCTATATGACACTGGAGTTACACTTTAATAAACATAACATGACAAAACTATATTGTTAAAATTCAACGGCTTAATTTCTAAAGCAATAAAAAAGCCGACTCAATTATTATTGAGCCGGCTTGCGTAGTGCGATTATGAAATTGATATTACAAGCACCAACGAAGTAGTGACTTGTTGTTTTAAAATTTAAAGCAGAGCGGTTCTTAACGTTTCAGCATGTACTTTTTCACGTTTAACATACTTAATCCATTGCTTAGCCAAACGCTGTGATTTTTTGTGTTTTTCAGCTTGTTCAAACGCTAAAATAGACGCATCGAAATTTTGCAAATTGTACTGCGCCATACCCAGTGCAACAAAGGCATTTGACTCAAAATCAAGTCCGCCTTTATCAAGCGCTTTACGCGCTGAATCGGCAGCATCTTCATAGTGCTCTGTATTAACATACACCTCAGCTAAACGCTGATCGTATTGCCCATGATCTGATAAATCGGCAGCTTTAACAAAATACTCTATCGATTTTTCATCTTCTTTTGCTTGGATCATCGCCTCGGCTACAAACGCATAGTTTTTAGCTGTTTGTTCGGCAATGCCATTATCTATTGCTTTACTCATAACTTCTGCCGCTTTAAAAGCAAGTCCATTGTATAAGTAAACTTGAGCAAGTTGGCGTAAGTCGGCTCTTGATGTTAAAAACCCTTGCTGATAGGCAGCTTCAATAACAGCTAATTGCTTTTTCTCTTGCCCTGTTTCACCATACATACCCGAAAGCTGTACCCAGTACTCTGGTTTATCATAAAGCTTAACCATGCGTTCAAGCACTTCAACCACTTTGTTAGTCTGATTTAGTGAATAAAACATAGCGCGCTGTAATACAAGCCAGTTTTCTTTTGGGGTTTTACCTTCGTCATCACTTAATGAAATAACTTTAGTGATGTAGTCTAGGCCTTGCTTATAGTCTTTTAACTGGTAATACGTTTGTGCACGAAGTAAGTAATACCCTTCAGGTATTGGCTGAGTGTTAATTTCATCCCAGTTATCCAAAAAGGCAATGACTTTATCGTAATCGCTGTTTGCCATAGCAAGCTGCGCTAAACTAAAAGTGGTGCTTAAACGCAATGTTTCAGGGATCCCTTCTTCTGCCACAACGCGTTCAAATGAAGCGATCGCTTTTGGTAAGTCATTTTGATTGTAGTAAATGAACCCGTAAAAATTATGCATCATGGCTATTTCGTACGAATTCATACTTGAAGAACGTTCATTAATGCTATCGAGCGCTTCAAGCCCGGCTTTTACATCGCCATCGTCTGCCAATTTTTGTGCGCGAGCCAGTTGGCTGTATACTTTTTCACGAAGCGCAGGAACGCGTTTTGTTTTTTGCTCCTGCGCCGCTTGAGCACTTGCTATTGATACGCCAGGTAACAACGTTAGTGCACTGGGTGTAACAATACTGAACCCTATCGCAGTGGTACAAAGTAATGTTACTTTTAAAAGTTTAGTTTTGGTTAATAATTTCATAATCGCCTCACGATCTTTTCTAGTTAGCTACTATCCGCCAATTTGAAAAGATATTTTGTTCTGAACACCCGCTACTTCAACAGCTTCACCGTTGACAACACGCGGTTTATATTTAAATTTAAGAGCAGCGTCCATTGCAGCCCGATCAAATAACGACTCAGGCTCTGCTTTTAATACTTGCGGGTCGCGAACGGTACCTTGCTTTGTCACAGTAAACTCAACAATCACATACCCTTCAATACCGCGCGATAGCGCACGACGCGGATAAACTGGTGCAACTTTTACAATGGGTAAATATTCGCCATCGCTCGTTTCCAATGCTAATCCACCCGCCAGGTTCACTTCGGCGTCAACATTAGCACCAAAGTCAAAGTTGTTAGCGTTGGCATTAGCATCACTACTTTGCATTTGTGGCGACTCCATTGGTGGTGGCGGCTCTTTTGGCGTAGGTGGCTTTTGTGGTTTACGCTCTTTCTTTTGAACACTTTCTTCTTTTTTCAAACGAACAAAATCAAGTACATTGCCTTTAGCTGGTTCGCTCATTGCCCCTTCACCGCCGGTTATAAGTGCTTGCATGCCCAAAAACAGCATAAACGTGACTACACCGGCAACAATTAATGCTACTAAATAACGCATTACTTACCCTTACGCTTCTTGAGCCGCAATTGAAACATCAAACACACCTGCAGCGCGTGCGGCATCCATTACTTTAATTAACGTATCGGTGGTTGCTTTTTTATCGGCTTGAATTACAACGCTACCTTGTGGGTTTTCAGCTTTTAAGCGTTCAATATTCGCCTGCACTGCGCGAACATCTATTTGGCGTTTGTTAATCCAAATTTCACCCTTATCTGAAATAGCAACTAAGATATTGGCTCTTTCTTTTTTAACCGCAGTTGCGGCTTCAGGGCGGTTTACGTCAATGCCTGCTTCTTTAACAAATGAAGCTGTTACAATAAAGAAGATAAGCATAATAAATACAACATCTAGCATGGGTGTCATGTTTATTTCTTCAGCTTCATCTTCTTGCATTAAATTACCTAAAGGCGCTCTCATTTTTATTCTCCTGATATGAGCGGGTATGTTTAGCCGCTCATAAAACTTATTTAGTGATCTAGCAACATGCTATCTTCAAGTAGTTCTACTTCACGTTTGGCTTTTCGTTGTAAGTACGTTGAGGCAAATACACCAGATAACGCCCCTACCATACCCGCCATTGTCGGGATTGTGGCTTTAGATACACCTGACGCCATTGAACGCGCACTCCCGGTGCCTGTTATAGCCATTACATCAAACACTTCAATCATGCCCGTTACTGTGCCAAGCAACCCAAGTAGTGGACACAAAGCCACCATGACATTGATAAGCGGAAGGTTTGCATTTAAACGCATACTTGCTCGCGAAATCATAGCTTGGCGTATTTGCTCAGCATTCCAACTATTGCGTTCGTTACGCGTTGACCATGTTCCTTTAATGCTATTTTTGTATCCGCGAAACCCGTTGAAAAAGTATATAAATCGCTCGAGTATCAATAACCACATCGCGAAGATTAACACCCCAATGACCAAGAGGACTTGGCCACCGGTGTCGAGAAAATCACGGATAGCATTGATTGAGTCAATCAATAGCACCATGGTTTATTCTCCCTTCTCGCTTCGCTCAGCAATGATACCTGCGCTTTGCTCTTGTAAAATAAGCAGTAAGCCTTTTGAACGCGTGTTTAGTAATGTGTATATAAACACTGTTGGGATTGCCACAACTAAGCCAAGTACGGTCGTAACTAGTGCCTGAGAAATACCACCAGCCATTAGTTTAGGGTCGCCAGTACCAAATAATGTGATTGCTTGGAACGTATTGATCATACCGGTCACCGTACCTAGCAAGCCAAGTAATGGGGCAACAACAGAGATGATTTTTATAAGCGTTAAGTTACGTGTGATTTTTGGCATTTCACGTAAAATTGCCTCACTTAATTTAAGCTCTAACGTGTCGTAAGCAACATGTGGGTAGTCGTCTTTTACTTTCATTACACGACCTAGCGGATTGTCGTCACGCGCTACTGAATCTTTTAATTGGCGACGAATTTTTCCACCAACAAGTAACAATGAAATAAAGCGCTCAATTGCAATTAATAAAGCAAGCAAACCAACACCTAAAATTACATAACCTACCGCACCACCTTGATGAACTTGCTCTGATGTATCTGGTGCTTGAACAAGTAAACCTAAAATAGAGCCTCCTGTTGGGTCTAATGCAAACTGTACAACACCACTTTTAGCATCTTGTAAGTCAGCAGCTGTAGCGGTATAACGAGACACTGGTTGGCGAGTAAGCGCGCTCAGCGTGTTTGTTCCTGGGTTATATTCTAAGTATTGACCCTGTGAAATTAAGTTAAAGGCACCAACACGAACAACTTCTTGCTCTGCTTTATTTCCACCTTCAACAATAACTGAAGTATTAAAGCGACTGACTTTACCTTGCTCAGTCATTTCACGTTGCAGCTCGTACCACACCTTTTCAATATCTTCTATTGAAGCAAGCTTAGACGTTGAACCCATTTTTTGAGCTAACTCGTCCATAAAGTCACTACGGCCCGGTAATTCTGCTGATACAACCGAAGTAGCAAACTTATTGCTAGAGTCCCCAGCGACTTGCTGTAATACCCCAAATAACTCTTTAAGTGATCCCATTCGCTTAGATAAGGTATCGGTTAAGTTTGCTAGTTTAACTTCGTTTTCTTCAAATTGTGTTTCAAGGCGCTCTGATTCAACAAGCATTTGGTTACGCTTTGCAGTTGTATCATTTAACATTTGAACTTGCTGGTTTTGGCGAGAAGTAAACTCCTGCTCTCGTTGTTTATTTTGCGCACTTTGAACGGTCTTGCCGTTTTCTAATGTTTTTAATAATGAATCAAGATCCATTGTTTCTGCCGCAGTGCTAACGCCTGCAAAACCGAGGCTTGTAACAAACAATGCCATTTTTGTCATTTGAGTAAACAATTTCATTTTTAACCTCTTATTCTGCTGCGTGTACTGGCAGAGTTAGCATATCTGGGGCAAGTTGCTTGCGCGCAATACGTAAACCTTTGTTGATTTGACTAATTGTTGAATCTGGTAATGTTTCAAACGTTTTAGTCTCTGTGTTGTAGCTACCAGCGTGTTTACCATCACGTGTTAAGTAAATCAGCTCTAATCGACCAATGCGTAAAAAGTCAACTTCACGCTCTTTACCGTTTACATCTAACAATGCGGTGTAAGCTTCAATTGTGCGCCCGTAATCTACCTCTACTTGGTAAGCTTCTAGCACACGACGAAATTTTTCACTCGAGGTGATATCAGCGCGGTCCATCATGGCTTTCAGTGATACTAAACGCTTAGCGCGCTCGTCTTGCAAAAAGGGAATGTCTAACGATACAAACTGCTCAAGACCAGTGATCATTCGCATCATAAGTGGTGTAATTTGGCGCTCAATAATAGAAACCTGATCCATTGATAGGTTAAGCGATTCCATTTCTTCAATTTGATTATCAAGCTGTTTATTTAACTGCGCGTTATAAACAGCTAAACCGTCAATCTCTTTATTGAGCGTTTTAAATTGCTGTAAACGTCCTTGCATTGAATCTGCAATCTTGTCTATTTTTGTTTGTGATTGCGCAGCTGATTTATTAATTTCGCTGCTTTTATCAATAACCTTATCTAAATCGTTAGCGTGTACTGCTGCACTTGCGGCCACAATACCAGCTAAGATTAATGGTTTAACGCCTTTCATCGTATACACCTTTACTCGTTAATTAGCGGATTTGCTAGGTTGTATTTCAAGCCAATAAACAGAGCTTTAGTGGCTTGAATAATTCAATGAAGGGAAGTTTATAGATAAAAGATGACAAGGATGTTGCGCAAAAAAGTCGCTTTTATGACAGCTGTCATAATTAGGACTTATAGCAGAATAAAGACGGTCGAGGCGTTAAAATTAACGCTTCCTAATCAATAATATTTAAAATTTGGCTGTAAGTACTTTGCCAGTCTGTGTAATTAACGCCAATAGGATAGTAGCTGTTGTTATGAATAAGTACCAAGGAAGGAAAGCCATTAATAGGCAACGCTTTAACAAATGCCAACTCGTCACTCAATTCATTATTTAATGATGAGCTGACTAATTCATTTGCAAATCCCTCTTCATCTAGACCAATGCTTTTAGCGAGCGCTACCAAGGTGGCTTCATCAGAAGGGTTTTGCGTATTTAAATAGTAAGCATGTTGGATTGCTTCTATCATTTGCGCTTCTTTATTGGTTTTACGCGCGATCAGAGCTGCTCTACAAGCCGGGTAAGTAGAACGGCGAGGTTCGCAATTACGCCAAAAGTCATAATTAAACTGTGTACCTAACTGCTTTTGTATTTTGTGCCACGTATCTTCAAGCATTTCTTTCACTGCTTTTGGCATAGGCTGCTGACTATCGGCAGCTAAGCCGCCCACTTTATATTCAACAATAATTTTATGCTCAAGTTGTTCTTTTAATTTTAGCCACGTAGGTGCATAGCCCCAACACCAACTACACATTGGATCGTGTATGTAAATTAACTTACTTTGAAACATAACAACTCCTACATAAAAGCTGAAACAACTTTATTTCGACCCGTTTCCTTTGCTTTATAAAGGCATCGATCGGCTTGTTTTAAAGCATCATTGTAATCTGATAGTTTATTTACTTGTGCTACACCTATGCTACAGGTAAGTGCTACGTTTTTA
>NZ_NTLW01000143.1:0-13266 GCF_002632075.1 Pseudoalteromonas sp. ESRF-bin5
CCAACGGCAATATTTTTAGCCTCAAAATTAGCGCCTGATTTATTAGGTGCCATTGCGGTAGCTGCTTATTCATACATGGCGCTAGTTCCAATTATTCAGCCTCCTATTATGCGTGCACTCACAACACCAGAAGAGCGCCAAATTAAAATGCCTGAGCTACGTAAAGTATCTAAAAAGGAAAAAATTATTTTTCCACTTATGGTACTTACTGCAACAGCCATGTTTTTACCAGCGGCAATACCGCTAGTAGGTATGTTCTGTTTGGGTAACTTAATGCGTGAATCGGGTGTTGTTGACCGCTTAAGCAACAGTGCGCAAAACGAAATTATCAATATAACAACTATATTTTTAGGATTAGCGGTTGGCTCTAAGCTCGCTGCAGATGACTTTTTGACAGTAGAGACTATTGGTATTTTAGTGCTGGGTGCGCTTGCTTTTGGTATTGGTACAGCATCAGGTGTGTTTATGGCTAAAGGCTTAAATAAAATATCAAAAACCCCTATCAACCCGTTAATTGGTGCCGCTGGTGTGTCAGCCGTTCCTATGGCTGCGCGTGTAGTTAATAAAGTAGGGCTTGAAAATAACCCACATAACTTTTTACTTATGCATGCAATGGGCCCTAATGTGGCGGGCGTATTAGGCAGTGCTGTTGCTGCAGGTATTTTGTTGGCACTTGTTGGCTAAATTGAGATTTAATTTCAACCAACCATTGAGCGCAGTTTACTGCGCTTTTTTTTGTCCGAAACTTCTGTTCGTTAATGGTTTCTTGTTTTGAAGTTTTTGTTTAAAGTGGTGGCTCTTCGCAATTTTAAGGATAGTCATTATGCTTCACACTCCATTAGCTCACTACTTACCTAATGTTAGTAAACTTGTATTTGGATGTATGGGGTTGGGAGGCGGTTGGAATAAAGACCCGATTACCAGCACGCACCTTAAACAAACCCACGAGTGCATTGATAACGCGATTGAAGGCGGTATTAATTTTTTTGATCACGCAGATATATACACTTTTGGCAAAGCAGAGCAGGTATTTGGTCAAGCACTCAGTGAGCGCCCAGAGCTGAGAGAGCACATATACATTCAGTCTAAATGCGGTATAAAGTTTGCTGATGAAAAAGGGCCTAAGCGATATGACTTTTCAGCCGATTGGATTGAACAGTCTGTAGAAAACTCACTTAAGCGATTAAATACGCAATACCTTGATGTACTCATGTTACATCGCCCAGATCCTTTGATGGAAGTTGATGAAGTTGCACGTGTATTTAGCTGTTTAAAAGAAAGTGGCAAAGTAAAACATTTTGCCGTATCAAACATGCAGCAACACCAAATGAACTTTTTGCAGCATGCTCTTGATATGCCTATTGTAGCTAACCAAATAGAGGCCAGCTTACAAAAACATCAATTTATAGATGAAGGCTTGTATGCTGGTAATAGCGACGGGAAAGACATTAACTTTACGCCTGGTAACATTGAATATTGCCGCAGCTTTGACATTCAAATACAAAGTTGGGGGAGCTTGTGCCAAGGTTTGTATACCGGCGGTGATTTATCAAATGCGTCGCAAGCCGATATCAACACAAGTATTTTAGTAAATAAACTTGCTGCAATTTATGGTACCTCTGCAGAGGCTATTGTACTTGCATGGCTACTGCGCCACCCAGCGTCGATTCAACCCATTATTGGCACTACTAATGCTAAGCGTATTAAGGCATCGTGTGAGGCTATAAATGTTCATTTAAGCCGAGAGCATTGGTATGCCTTATACGAAAGCGCTAAAGGCTGCGAAGTACCATAAAAAGGCTTTTCAATGAATGTAATTATTATTTTAGTTTGTTTATTTGTAGCATTGGCAATACTGATCCCATTACTTGAAAAGTATCAAAGCAAAATGGGGCTGGAAGGGGCAACAAAATACAGCAAATATATTTGGCCATTAGTGATGGGGTCTTTAGTTATCCAGCTTATTTATGTGTTAATGAATTAGGCGTGTATCGCTATTGTAGGAAAATTAAGATTAGTAGCCTTTAATATAGAGCACCCTGTGTGAGCTAACTATTGTTAATAAATAAAAAGCACAAAAAAGCCCTTGTAGGTTAAACCTGTAAGGGCTTTTTAATACAGTGATAGCCTGATTACTTAAGTGCCAGTTGTAACTCGCGGTTACGCTCTAACTGAGCAATAAAGTTATCAGCAATAGGTTTAAACTTAGCAAGCTCAGAGCGTGGTAAAGGCTCTGATTTTGGTAATTTAACCGTTTTAGGGTTACGGTGAACACCGTTAACTAAAAACTCATAATGTAGATGCGCGCCAGTTACACGACCTGTAGCACCTACAGTACCAATTTTATCACCTTGTTTAACCTTTTGACCTGTTCTAACAAGCTTTTTATTAAGGTGTAAATACTTAGTGACATATTGTGTGCCATGGCTAATAAATACGTAGTTGCCGTTGTACTTGCTGTAACCTGCCTTAACGACTTTACCGTTACCCGATGCAACAACAGGTGTGCCAGTTCGTGCCGCGTAATCAATACCACGGTGTGCTTTTACTTGCCCAGTAACTGGGTGTAAGCGACGTGGATTAAAACTCGAGCTAATATATTTAAAATTAACGGGGGCACGTAAAAATGCTTTTTTCATACTGCGGCCTTCTGGGGTGTAGAAGTTTCCATCAGTATGTCTAATTGCTGTAAAACGCTGCCCTTGGTTAATAAACTCAGCCGCTATAATTTTACCAGTACCTATAAATTCGCCTTCAACATAGTGAGACTCGTAAATTAAGCCAAATTGATCGTTTTTACGAATGTCGTTAGCAAAATCCACATCCCAGCCAAAAATGTCAGCAAAGTTCATAATTTGGCGTTCGCTTAAACCCGCTGCAATTGCAGAAGTCCAAAAGTTGCTAGAAATTTCGCCGCCAGCTGTTTTGGTCAGGGTTTCTATTTCTTTACTATCTATCGCTGTATTGTAATTACCTTCGTCGTCTAAGGTTACATACAGCGTATCTGTTTTAGAAATAACGTAACGCAATTGTTCAAGTGCGCCATCTTTACCTGTTGCAAAGCTCAGTACTTCGCCTGGGTGAATTTTAGTCAGCTTACGGGTTTCTGCGTTTGTGTTGATTAGTTTATGAAGCGTTTGCGCTGAAAAGCCCGCGCGTTTAAATATAATTGCTAAGTTGTCACCCGTTTTTACTTTGTGGTCGACTAAATCATACTCTGGAAGCTTTTCTGCTGCTTGCTCTGAGTTTAACTCGGTAAGTTTTTCGTTGTCATCGACTTTAACTTGAAGCTCGTAGCGTTTGCCAATCTCTAATGCATTTGCATTGTTGTCTTTGGACGCTGTTGCTTTCTCAGATGGAAGAAACGTTAAAGCGGCAATAGCAGAAACCAAACATAAGATAAGCAATTTGTGTTTTTTGGGGAGGGTATTAACCACGTGAACCATAACGTGCCTTTTTCTGCTGTCAAGATAATAAATACATAATATTGCAGGATATACCTAATATTGTGTGAATACCAGTGCTTTGTAGATTTTAAATCGCGCTGAATTACGCTAAAATCGGGCTTTATATGCCTTTTTAGCGCTTAATTTATCTCAGACTGTGCGCATTTTATTTAGTTGCATTAATCACTTAAAAAGTTGTTTTAATTAGGTAGAAATTTGTTATGTTAGTTGCACATATAAGTTTGATTTAGCCCTTGTTAAACTAAGGTTATACAAAACAACTAGTAGCCCTCTTTGTTGGCAGAATTTTGGAGTAATAGACTGTGGATTTACAAACCGCTCTTGCAGAGATAAAACGCGGTGCAGAAGAAATATTAATTGAAGACGAGTTAGTTGAAAAACTAAAGTCGGGCAAAAAGTTAAAAATCAAAGCGGGTTTCGATCCAACAGCGCCAGATTTACACTTAGGGCACACAGTACTAATTAATAAAATGAAAACTTTTCAAGACTTAGGTCATGAAGTTATTTTCTTAATTGGTGATTTTACAGGAATGATTGGTGATCCAACCGGTAAAAATGTGACGCGTAAACCGCTTACCCGCGAAGATGTTCTTGCCAATGCTGAAACGTATAAAGAACAAGTTTTCAAAATTCTAGATCCGGCAAAAACAACCGTTGCTTTTAATTCAACGTGGATGGAAAAGCTGGGTGCTGCAGGCATGATTAAATTAGCTGCAAACCAAACAGTTGCGCGTATGCTTGAACGTGATGACTTTAAGAAGCGTTACAATGGCGGGCAGCCAATTGCAATACATGAATTTTTATACCCGTTAGTGCAAGGTTGGGATTCGGTTGCATTAGAATCTGACGTAGAACTGGGTGGTACCGATCAGCGCTTTAATTTACTAATGGGTCGTGAGCTTCAAAAAGTTGAGGGCCAAAAGCCACAAACTGTTTTAATGATGCCATTACTTGAAGGTACTGACGGCGTTCAAAAAATGTCTAAATCTTTAGGTAACTATATCGGTATTACTGATGCACCAAATGACATGTTTGGTAAAGTTATGTCGATTAGTGATGTATTAATGTGGCGCTACTACGATTTACTAAGTGGCCTTTCGATTGAGCAAATAGCAGCACAAAAAGAACGTGTAGAGCAGGGGACTAACCCGCGCGATATCAAAATTGAACTTGCTAAAGAGCTAATTGCACGTTTTCATAGTGAAGAAGATGCACAAGCTGCGCACAACGATTTTATTCAACGCTTTCAGAAAAAAGCGCTGCCAGATGAAATTCCTGAGCTGACAGTAACCATTGCAGAAGACACTATTTTAATCGCTAACTTATTAAAAGAAGCTAATTTAGTTGCAAGCACATCAGAAGCGATGCGCATGATAAAACAAGGTGCAGTTAAACTGAACGGTGAAGAAAAAATCACTGATACCAAACTAGAAATAGCAAAAGGCACAACCGCTATTTATCAAGTAGGTAAACGTAAGTTTGCAAACATTACCGTAGCTTAAGTGTGTGGGTAATAAAAAAAACCAGCTTAGGCTGGTTTTTTTATACTCAATTTTTACTAAGTAAAGCTCAAATGCTTTTTAGAATTTCAATACACACAATAACTAGTACCCAAAAGGCGCGCGCCTGATTAAGCCGATTTAATACGGCTGGTACATCGTCAGCATTAGGTAACCTATCAGTACCAACTCGCATTTTGTTATGCCGCTTGTTAAAGTACATAGCGGGTCCACCTAGTTGCACGCCAAGTGATGCAGAGCATGCACTGAGTAACCAGCCTGTATTTGTTTGATAGAAGTGTTGGCCATAGTGTTTTATGTAGTGAACACTTTGCTTTGTGGCCTTACTCGCAGCAATTGTGAGTGTAAGTAAACGCACCGGGATATACTCAATAACAAATAAAACAAGCTTTAATGGTCTTAAAAATTCGCTGTTTGGTGAAATATCACCACGCCATGCTTGCTGCATCAAGGTAAGTAGTCGGTAACCAAGTGCTGCAACTGGCCCTAAAAGTAAAAAAACAAATATAACCACAAAGTAATAACGAGCAGTACGAAGTATTAAGCTTTCAATGAGGGCTTTAATAATTCCTGTGGTCGAAAGCTTGCTGACTTCACGAGCAAGCAGTGGTTTTAATAGCTCGCGTGCGGCTGACTTTTGGTTTTGTTTAGTGAGCTTTGCAATACGAAGGGCTTTTTTATTGAGGCTTTGGCTTTCAAGGCAAAGGTATAAAATAAGGCCTGCAAGTAGCTCTGGGTAAAATGCAAATTCAAGTAGCAATATAACAATTAGTAAAACAACACTGAGCACCAGTACGCTTGCAAGTATGGCTGCTAAATAGTGGTAGCTGTTTGTATTTTGTTTATTATAAATACGTTTGCCTATGGCGCTAAATACGGCCACTAAAACGGTATTCGGATGGTACCAACTAACGAGTGGTAAAAAGCGCTCAGCAAGGAGCGCTATTATAAACACAATAAAGTCCAAATGGTTTTGAACAATATTGCTAAGCATTTACAGTGTTACAGCTGTTAGCTTTTCAAGCAGAGCAACAACCATTTTAGATGAGTTGATTGATGCTGTTTCTAAGTATTCTTCAAACGACTGTGGCGATTCTTTGCCAGCAATATCAGACATTGAACGAATAACAACGAAAGGAGTTTCAAGCGTATGACAGGTTTGCGCGATAGACGCACCTTCCATTTCTACAGCAAGCATTGAAGGAAAGTCGCTGCGGGCTTTATCAATACGAACAGGATCACACATAAAGGTATCGCCAGTACAAATAAGGCCCACTAACGTTTTAACTTCGCTAATTTGTGCAATAGTTTGCTCGGCTGCTTCAACTAATTTAGGGTGTGCAGCAAAACCTGCAGGCATTTGTGGTACTTGGCCAATTTCGTAACCAAATGCAGTTACGTCAACATCGTGGTGACGAACTTCTGACGATATAACGACATCGCCAACACTTAATGATGGATCAAAACCGCCAGCAGAGCCGGTGTTAATTACGCAATCAGGCTTAAAATTATCAATAAGTAATGTAGTTGCAATGCTTGATGCTACTTTACCAATACCTGATTGAACAAGAGTTACTGTGCAGCCCGCTAATTCACCAGTGTAAAATGTAAAACCTGCTTTAGTTAAAATAGCTGGGTTTTGCATTGCTTCACGCAAAATTTTAACTTCTGGCTCCATTGCGCCAATAATACCAACATTCATAGTGTTTGATTCCTGAGTTTGAATAGCTTGATTATACGTGAAGTTAGCAATAAAAAACAAAAAAGCGAGACATTTAAAATGCTCGCTTTAATGCAAATTTAGTCACCTGATAATTATATTTCTGCTAATGCTGTTGAATGGGCTTTAGCTTGTGAGGGAGATAAAACAGCAGGTTTGTGAACTCGGTTACGTAATGGGCGCTGTGCTGTTGGTGCTGGTTTACCCAGTTTGAACATAATGGCATCGCGTACTTCTGATGGGCGATAGCCCGCTTTTACCTTCATGCGAATGTGTGGAATGCCTGCAGCTTCTAAGGCGCCATTTACAAACCAGTCGCGCTGGGCTTTGTGGCCATCTTTATTTGCGTTATTTACTAAATCAACAGCTGCTACGATGGTCATTTTTTCTTTGTCGATTAACACAAAATCAAGCTGCTTATTTTTGGCTTTAGCAATGGCTGCACGTTTTGATTTAGGTGATAAACCTTCTTTACAGTCGATCACATCAATAAGCTTAACTCGGCTCACTATTTTATATTGATCGCCAATAGCGCGTTCTAACAGGTTTAAAAAGGCGCTTTCTACTTGCGTAAATACACTTTGTTTACGTTTAAAAGGATAAGGATTACCGCCGTCGTCACTAAATTTTGACGCGGCAATTGATGCACCTACCACTAATACTAAAATCGACAATAAAGCGAATTCCATACGGTAACTCCATAACAACAAATTGACACTGTTTTGTTAAAGCAAGTACCGTGCCCAAATATTGTATATGATTTACCGAATGGTGATTTAAGTTAACGCAGGTGTTTTATGCCTTATACCCGCCATTAATACCTTTAACAGCAACCGCCACAGCGTCGTGGGCGTGAAGCGATTCGTAATGGTTTATTTGTAGCCAGTAATCTGCGTAACCGTCTGTTTCTAATATTGCTTTAATTTTACGCGCGGCATCTTCGCAGAACATTAAATTTTGCCCATTTAAACGGGCAAACTCTTGTTCATCTTCACGCTTTACTGCCGCTTGCACTGGCGTTTTAAGCTCGCCTTCAAGGGTATTTATTAAGTTAACTACATCAAACTCATTAATGTTGCTATTAAGTTTAACTTTTACGTTAGCAATTGAGCGCTGCGAGTGAGGAGTTGCCACAATGCCTTGTGTTGTGCCAAGCCACTCAAGTACCTCTTTTTGGTTGAGCGTGTCTTGGTTAAATTTTTCGCTAAATGCATTTTGTATTAGCTGGCGTGCAAGAGCCGCCGAGCAAGGGCAAGTTGATGAATAGGTAACATCAACGGTTAGCTCGTAACTAATGATATTATTTTCAATTGTACTTGTAAGTGTGATTGGATAGCTTTTCCAGCCAGCTTTGCCACTCAATAGAGACTTACGGCGAAGTGGTAGCTCAAACTTAAACTCAATCTGTGCCTTATTACTCAACCCTTCATGGCTAGATATAAACGTATTTAGTGCTTGGCTAATTGTTTGAGGATTTACTTGTTGCTCTGTTGAGAGTAAATCAAGCGCTAAAAATAAGCGTGACATATGAATGCCTTTGGCGTCTTCTTTGTGCAAGTTAACAAATGCGCGGGCTTTGGCATTAACAGTAACAGGGCTTAAATCACGCGATTCAAAAATAAATGGCAGTTCAATTTCACCCATGCCAACCCAGTCTAATTTACCTGTTTGTAATGCAGGAGCGGTGTCAGCTATATCGGGCATATTGGTTTGCATGCTATGTTACTCGTTATTGGCAATGATAAGGCGCATTATTTTACACGAAATAATCAATGGCTGAAACGAGGACTTTACTGCCCGCTAAAATTGCGTATGAATATTTTCTGTTTTTGTCGCACAACATGAAAATAGCGAATAGAAAAATGCTAAAATCTGTAAATAGCATTGCCTTTCTTATATTTAAGCAAACAGCAAAGAGATAAAACTACGTATGACCGATTATTCTTTGAGCCCTTGGGTTCGGGTGCTTTCAAGTTCAATAGCGCGATTTGGTGAGTTAAAAACAGCTGCCATTTGTTACGCTTTATTTTTAGCGGCGTCTCTTATTTTATCGAGCATGTTTTACTACGTAGCTATAGGCGAATTGTTTCTTGTAGATATTTTGGCCGTGGTATTTTTTTCAGCTGTTGTGTCACCTTTAATTATAAGCGTACTTATTAATTCAATTCGTCAGTTAGATGCTTCCTACGCCTACTTAGATAGCGCAACTAAACAAGAAAAACTATTAAACCAAACACTTAAAGATAATATTAGTCGGCTTAATATTGAAATAGATGAACGTAAAATGGCTTTTCATGCTAAGCATCGCGCCATTGAAGAACTGCGTAGAGAAATTGCTGAGCGTAAAAAAACACAGCAAGAGCTTGCTCAGCAAAGCATGTTGCAACGCTCAATTGTTGATTCATCCCCCGATCTATTTTATTACCGCGATAACAATGGGGTATTTGCTGGCTGCAATAAAATGTTTGAAGAAGTAATGGGTAAATCAAGCAGTGAGCTTATAGGTAAAACGGTTGAACAAATATTCCCAAACGACTTTTTATCTGAAGTATTGCGCACAGATAAAGAGGTAGAGCAAACTCACAAAGCACTCACCATCGATGTAGGTTATGAAGTTGATGGTGCAACGCGCTGGTTTGAGCTACGAAAACTTCCCTTTATAAACGATGAAGGCGACTACATAGGTTTACTTGGTTTTGGGCGTGATATTACGAGCCGTAAAGAAGCGGCTGAGGCGCTTGAAACCGCATATAAAGATAAAGGGAAATTTATAGCCACGTTAAGCCATGAGTTGCGTACCCCGCTTAACGGTATTGTGGGCTTAACACGTATGTTGCTCGATACCGATCTAAATAAGCAGCAACGCAGTTGGTGTAACACGGTTTTTTCAAGTGCTGAAACGCTCGGTAATATTTTTAACGACATTATAGATTTAGATAAAATAGACAGAGAGCAGCTCGATATTGCCGCCAACTCTATTAATGTATCTGATTTTATAAACGATGTTGTGAATTTTGCAGGGTTAATAACTGAGCAAAAAGGGCTTGAGTTTGATATTGAGCGAAATGGCATGCTTGATATATATGCACTGCTTGATCCTACTCGTTTACGCCAAGTGGTTTGGAACCTGATAAACAATGCAGTGAAATTTACCCAGCATGGCAAAGTCACACTCGAATGTAGCCGTGAAAATCGCCCTGAAGGCCCATGGTTAGTTATTAAAATCTCAGATACAGGGCAAGGTATTCCACAAGAGCAGCTTTCTCGTATTTTTGACATGTACTATAAAGCACCTGATTTACAAGGCACTAATGCAATAGGTTCAGGTATTGGGCTTGCGGTAACTAAAGCGCTAGTCACGGCAATGAAAGGCAGTATTACAGTAAACAGTACAGAGGGTGAGGGCAGTTGCTTTACAGTGCAAATACCGCTGAGCTTATGTATTGCGCCTACAGAGCAAAGCTATGTTGGCCGAGAGCTTTATATTTTACTCGTTGAAGACGTACCACTTAACGCCGAAATAGCCACTAATTTATTGGAGCAACGCGGACATGAAGTGCTATGGGCTGAAACGGGCGAAGATGCACTTTCGTTTGTTGATACCGAAGACGACCTAGATTTAGTATTACTTGATATGCAGCTACCCGATATAAATGGCGATGAAGTTGCAAGGCAAATCCGTGCTGATAGCCACTTTGATAACCTGCCTATTGTTGCACTAACCGCTAATGTGAGAAGTGCAGAAGAAGAGCTTGAAGGTATTTCTATTCAAGGCGCTTTAGCTAAACCTATTAATACAGTAAAGCTTGATAAAATGCTCGCTGACTTATTTGATATTAAGCAAGCTCAATGCAACGAGCCACAGCTAAAAGTAACCGACGAAGCACTTAAAAGTATTGATGCGCATTTGCTAGATATTGAAACAATAGAAGACTTTGTTAATTCTATGGGGTTAGTTGTGTTTAGGCGCAGCAGTCAGTTGTTTGAAAAGCTAAATCCGCAATATCAACAAGAACTGCTTACGTCATTAAATACAGGCGACAGGGAAGAGTACAAATCGGTTGCGCATAAGCTTAAAGGTGCCGCAGGTTCTGTTGGTTTGAACGATGTTCAACTGCATGCAAAAGTAATGGAATATGGCGCGATAGATGAGAGTGATGAAGTGCTTGAGGAGTGGCTGCTGGTGTTGGCAGATAAAATAAATGAAGGACAACGTGCCCTTCATTTATTTCTACAGCAATTAGAATAAACGCTAACTAGCTGTCGATTTTACCAATAAAGCGGTAGCCTTCACCATGAATGGTGCTGATAAGCTCTGATGTAGAATTATCGCTTTCAAAATGCTTACGAATACGGCGAATAGTTACATCAACAGTACGGTCGTTTGCACGTAGCTCACGGCCTGTCATATGTTTAATTAGTTGTTCACGGCTAAAAATACGACCTGGAGAATCAAGCATTAATCGCAGTGCTCTGTACTCACCTTTAGGCAAGCGCTTAGCATCGCCATTAGGAGATGTTAAACAGCGGCTATTTTCGTCTAATTCCCAACCGTTAAATGTAATAACACCATTAGTTTCAAGCGCTGATTCATCATCGCTTAGGCCAGTACGTGTAATAAGGTTACGCGCTCTAATAGTCAATTCACGAGGGTTAAATGGTTTAGTAATGTAATCATCAGCGCCAATTTCAAGCCCTAAAATACGATCAACATCGTTATCACGACCTGTTAAGAAGATAAGGCCTACTTTGCGTTTTTGGCGTAATTCACGGGCTAATATAAGGCCGTTTTTGCCTGGAAGATTGATATCCATAACTACGAGATTAACGTCGTCGTTATTTGTAAGCTTGTCATGCATGTCATCGCCATCAATGGCTTCAATAACTTTGTAACCTTCAGCTTCAAATAAACTAACGAGGTTTAGTCGAGTTACGTCTTCATCCTCTACGATTAGAATGACTGGCGTTTGCATTATTAATTAACCTTTTTGGAATATTTTATTTACAAAAAATCGGTATTTAGTATAAATCCGACTACTAGAGATTATAGGATTATATCCAATTGTTAACAAGAAAAAACAAGTTGGATAAAAATAAAACAGTAAGAGTTCAAAGTTTGCTCAAAAAGCCCGTGCAAAAACTACTGTTAAATCGATCAATACACGTATGAAGTTCATTTACTTTGATAATTTATGGACCGGCTGACTACGCAAAGCTGTTAAATAATCAGACTAATTCAAAGTTAAATTATATCACTATCTAATCTTTCATCAATGTATGTGATATCGCAAAAGTAATAAAGTTCAAAAAATTGCGCTATATAAACGATAACTATTACACTTGTTTACCACATGAAGCATAAATAGGGTCAATAAGTAGTAATTCAAGGAATACAAGTAAATATATGTGTTTGGTTACTTCACTTTTAAGGGATGGTTATGATGAATCGCGCACCGCGTTTTTTTTCTAAATCAATTAATATATGGCCGCCTAAAGCTTGGGTTACTAAATTGTAAACTAAGTGCATGCCTAAGCCACTTGCCCCCTGTCCTCTTTTTGAGGTTACAAATGGGTCGAATATTCTGTGTTTAATTTTTTTATCTACGCCTTGGCCGTTATCGCTGTAAATAATAGTGAGTTTTTTTCCTGTTAACTCTACATCAAATTGTATTTCATTATTTTCATTACCAACGAACCCGTGTAGTAGTGAGTTTGTTATTAGTTGTATAAGTACTTGTTGTAATGGTTCTGACTTGCTTTCTACGGTTAAATCGGTTGCACAATTTATGTTTATAACCGGTTTTTTCTCTTCAAGCTCTGAGCTTATTGATGTCAAAACATCTGTTATTAACTTATGAATATTAATGTAGGTAGTTACGTCATCATCTTGAATAACCGCTACCTTTTTAAAGGTTGAAATTAAGTCGGCTGCACGGTTTAAGTTACGGTAAATCAAATCTAGGTTTTCAATACCGTCGTCAATAAAGCGTTTTAATTGATTTGAAGTCAGTTTTTTATCATCAAAGCTAATTTGTAAATCGGCTAACTTATCGCGCAGCAAAGTAGAGCTTGTAATACCAAGGCCTATTGGGGTGTTAACTTCATGTGCAACACCGGCAACCATTTGACCAAGCGATGCCATTTTTTCATTTTCAACAATCTGCGTTTGATACTGATGCATACGCTCAAGGGTTGATAATAACTCTTGATTTGCCTCTCGAAGGGCTATGGTTCGTTGGTTTACTTTTTCTTCTAGCCCTTGGTTAAGCTGTTTAATTTCTTCTTTGTCTTTTTCATGGCGAGTCAATTGTTTTTGGGTGCGTGTAAGCATGATGTTTAAACTGTTAGAAAGCGCTGATATTTCTTTTACGTCGGTTACTGGTGCGCGTACATCGTAGTTATGATTTTTTGATACGTCTTGTAATAGCATGCTAAGCCGCTCTATCGGTCGAGCTATTCTTTTTTGAACATTTATTGCGATAAAATACACAACAACAAGTATCAGTAAAGTCAGTAAGATATCTACAACTATTTTTTGTTTTATATAATCGTCTAAGCT
>NZ_NTLW01000237.1:0-10005 GCF_002632075.1 Pseudoalteromonas sp. ESRF-bin5
TTTACACCTCGGGCAACAATTTGACCTGTGACAGATAAGCCCTCACCAAGATCCCCCGACACTTGTATACCAATTAACGACTCTGGAGAGAAAGATAAGTCTTCTGTGTAGCCACTCACATTAGGGTAGTCAGCCAAAAAGGTTGGCTCAACACCATATTGCGGCACACCACTTCCACTGAGTACTTTACCCGCGTTAATACTTGCAAAGCCTGAAATATTAATTTCAGCGTAACTAGTCCCTGAAATAAACACTCCTAACAGCATCAATTTTTGCAGTTTCATCGTTCACCTCGTTTTATATGACCTTAATAGTCATGTTGAGTATAGTTAAACGCTGAAAAAACAAACAAAAATTTAACATTTTTTATAATTATGCAGGTTTGATCATTACTTTAATGGCTATCTGCCAAGCAGTGTGGCTTTTATATCGCTATACCGCTGTTGCTCACAAAGCGCAAATCCGCTAAGTTGGCGTACCTTATTACGAGCAAACAATGGCACGCTCATACCCGCTAAAAAACGGCACTGGGTTTCAACACCCACGTTATGAACTCCCTTTGTGGCCATATGCGCCAAAAACTCATCTACTTTTTGATAAATAACCTCATCTGCAATAGTTACAGGCGCTAGTGAGTATTCTAGTTTTACAGCATTACCACGGCATACACTGCAATGCCCGCATTGCGCTGGCGCGTTTTGGTCGTCAAAGTAGCGCGCTAAGTTATAACTCAGGCAAGTTTGTAGCTCAAAAAAGCGCACTAAAGCAGCAATTCGTTTTATTTCAGCTTGTTCTTTATCAGCAAAGTAGTGGTGTAACTGCTGGGCAAGCTCTGGGTTATTTATAACTTCACTATGCACTTTATATACTTGGGTAATGCGTTTGGTTTCAAGCGTTATAAGGTTTTTTTCAGCTAGGTAGTCAAGCGCGGCCACAACCCGTTTACGGTCAACCTGCGCGGCTTGGGTAAGGGTGTCAAAATTGAGCGTGCCCCATATTTTTTTAAAATCAGTATAGCTAAATATTTGCGTTAAAAAAGCTTGGCGCTGCTCGTCAAACTGGCTAAGCAATTGGGTTTTATCAACCAAAAACTTGTATTTAAAATCGGCATAATAGGCGTACTGCGGCGTAATTGCGCCTTGCATTTCAAGTTGAACCAGTAATGTTTTAAGTGCCAGTTGCCTAATATTACTTTCGCTTGAAAGGCTGTATTCTTGCATTTCCCATTGCTGTTGGGCTTGGCGAATATCGTTAATTACATATTCAATGCCACTCAGCTCAGGGGTGTCGCCATATACAAAGTTTTCTACTGTGTTTAGGCCATCTAAATTAGCAAGCGTGTAGCAGTTTGATGGGTTGCCATCGCGCCCTGCGCGGCCAATTTCTTGGCTGTAGTTTTCAATCGATTTTGGTAAATCGTAATGAATAACAAAACGAATGTCTGATTTATCAACGCCCATACCAAAGGCTATAGTTGCTACAACTATGTTAATTTTACCCGCCATAAAATCATCTTGAATTTGCCACCGGAGTGTATCTTCAAGCCCTGCATGATACGCAACCGCCTGAATACCTTGCGCACTTAGCGTGTTAGCCACTTGCTCAGCACTTTGCTGCAGTGTTACATACACAATACCTGGGCCATTTTGCGCACGCACTATGTTTGTAAGTTCGGTGTTTTTATCAGCCGTTTTTACACTTAGCACGCTTAAATCGAGGTTAGCGCGGTAAAAGCCAGTTTGTACAATGCACTCAGGGGCAATATTAAAACGCTCGCTCATGTCGCGTTTTACTTTTTTAGTGGCGGTGGCGGTAAGCAATAGTACTAGTGGAATATTTAGCTCTTCGCGATATCGCGGTAGTTTTAAGTAGTCAGGTCTGAAGTTATGCCCCCATTCAGATATACAGTGCGCCTCATCTACCACCAGCATAGACAGCGCAACCTGGCTTATAAACTCTCTAAATCGCTCGTTTTTAAAGCGCTCTACCGACACCATTAACACTTTAATTTTACCATTTCGCACATCGTTCATTACGGTGCTGCTTTGCATTTGGTCTTGGCTAGAATCAAGGCTTGCCGCGTAAATACCTTTGCTATTTAAAAAACTAATTTGATCTTTCATTAAGGCTAGTAATGGCGACACCACTAACGTTAAGTTTTCTAAATGCATAGCCGTTAGCTGATAACACAACGACTTACCCGACCCTGTAGGGAATATAGCAAGGGACGATTGCCCATTTAAAAGCTGCTCTATAGTTTGCTGCTGCCCTGCTCTAAACTGGTTAAAACCAAAATGTTGCTCAAGTGATTGTAAAAGCGGCGTATTCATAAAAATGTCCTTTTTGGCGTTGATAACACAGGGCTATAACAGAAAAATGCAGCCTAGATGAAGTATTTGCAAGTTAGTATACCGTAAATTAGGTGATTTACTGCTGACATATCCATTATTTAGGCGCACACTATAGCCCCATAAAAGTGAGCTTTGCCAAAATAATTTTCGATACCCAAGTCATTTTAAAAATAATAAAACAGATTGCTTGGGTATATTATTTTTAAGGGCATAGTCATGAACATAACCACTCCTAAAATCGTCGTTATTGGCGGCGGCGCTGGCGGATTAGAGCTTGCAACTCAATTAGGGCATAAACTAGGAAAGAAAAAACACGCAGAAATTTTATTAATAGACAAAAACCGCACCCACATATGGAAGCCATTACTGCACGAAGTAGCCACAGGCTCTATTGACCCCGATTTAGATGGCGTAGTTTACTCTGCCCATGCCGCAAAACATCATTATAATTTTCAACTTGGTACCTTTTGTAATATCGACCAAAGTAATAAAACAATCACTCTCGCACCACTTTTTGACGAACTTGGCCACACTATTTTGCCCAAACGCGCAGTACGCTATGACCACCTTGTTATTGCTATTGGCAGTGTAAGTAACGACTTTAATACCCCAGGCATAAAAGAGCATTGCTACTTTTTAGATTCAAACCAGCAAGCTGAGCGTTTTCAGCATTCTTTGCTCGATAGCTTTACCCGCCTTCATCAAGACGACAACCAGCAACAATCTCTTGATATTGCCATTGTTGGCGGCGGCGCAACAGGCGTTGAGCTCTCGGCAGAGCTGTATCACGTGTCTGAATTACTAAAGCTTTACGGCCTTACAAACATGTCGTCTAAACGTTTGCACATTCATTTAATTGAAGCCGGTCCACGTATTTTACCTGCATTACCAGAGCGTATTGCCGTAAGTGCCAAACGCGAGCTGTTAAAATTGGGCGTAAACGTGCTAGAACAAACCCAAGTAAAAGAAGCCACAGAGCAAGGGTTTATTACAAAAGACGAAGAACATATTAATGCCGATATTATGGTATGGGCGGCAGGCGTAAAAGCGCCAGATTTTATTAAAGACTTAGGTGTTTTTGAGCTTACCCGAAGCAACCAAATTCAAGTAAACAAGTTTTTACAAAGCACCGTAGATAAAAGCATTTTTGTACTTGGCGATTGCTGCGCCTTTACCCAAGAAGACGGAAAACTTGTACCGCCACGCGCGCAATCGGCCCATCAAATGGCACAATGTGTTGAAAAAAATCTTATTGCAACACTTAAACACCAGCCGCTAAGCGAGTTTAAATACAGCGACCACGGCTCTCTCGTTAACTTATCGCGCTACAGCACAGTCGGTAATTTAATGGGTAACTTAACCAGCAACACCTTTTTTATTGAAGGTAAAATAGCCCGCTTTATGTATATATCGCTGTATCGTATGCACCAGCGCGCCATACACGGTAGCGCAAAAACCTTTGCGTTATGGATAAGCGAAAAAGTACTGCGTGTAGTGCGCCCTAAAATGAAATTGCATTAATAAATAACCCATGGCGGTAATAAGCAGATTTAATAAATTTTTATTACCGCTGTCTTTGATTTTTCACAATTCCCATGTAAATTTATACAAACCACTTAGGGAATAAGGCAATGACGGGAAAAACACTAGTTTTTAACTTTGATGGCACAGGAAATGAGCCCCGTGACGCAGACCAATTTAGCTCAGAGCATTTTAAAGAAGACAGTAGTATTTCTAACATTGTTAAGCTGCACTTATTATTAGGCGGCAAACTTGATGGTTCCCCCACTACACCTTTCTCGCAACAATTGAGCTTTTATTATCAAGGTATTGGCACTAAAGGTAGCCGGTTAAAACGCATTTTAAACCAAACTTTAGCGCCACGTGGTGACGATGTTGCCAGTATTTTAAATCAAGCCATGCGTGATTTTAAAACGCATTACCAACTAGGCGATACCCTTTTACTTACCGGTTTTAGCCGAGGTGGCGCTCTCGCTAGGCGTTTTGCAAAAATTCTGGAACCTTTGATTAGTAATAATGTGTACGTATGTGTATTTGATACCGTGGCCTCAATTGGCTTATCAAAAGTGAGTAAAGCGACACGCGGCGCCGAGCACGTTATTTTTGAAAACCACACCATTGCTAATAATATTTCACAAGCACTGCACTGCGTGGCACTTGATGAAAAACGCCGTGCGTTTGAGGCTACGCTGATGAACCATCAAAATAACATTACTGAACTGTGGTTTGCAGGCGCGCATTCAGACATTGGCGGTGGATACTACCGTGATGGTTTAGCTGATATTTGCTTACGTTATGCACTTGAGTGGATTATTGAGCAGCCGTTAGCTATTTCATTGTTAACAAGTCACGATATTAACTACAAAACTCTTCTTCCAGATAGTAATTTAATTGCACAAGACGATCTCACTGTTATCCCCGACTCACTTGCACTTAGCCACCAGCAAAATTACTTTTGGTTAAACTCGTTCTTTAAGCTGGTAGATAGAGAGTGCTTTGTGCTGGTGGATAACGAAGCGAGTAATATTAGGCCATTAGTTCACCACAGTGTGACTACACGTATTAATAAGCTCACTAGCTACCGTCCAGAGTCACTTAAAAAGCAGTCATACAACGTTAGCTACAGTGACAACAGCACCTTAAGTTTTACCGGCTTAAGTGCGCACATTACGCTTGCCAACCAAAATATGAGCGTATTAAGTATTGGCCAAAGCCAAGATGTGGTGGTATTTGCCAGTGAATTTTATAACAAAACGGGCTTAATGCTCGAGCAAGGTGCAACCTATCGCTTTACTCCCTACCCTGATCAACATTGGTTTGACGACGGCATAAAGTGTACACCTATGGGATGGCATCGCGATGACGTGCAATTAGGCGTTAAAGAAATTCCAATGGCATTACTTGAACCATTCAGACGACTTCCAGATGCTCAGTGGTTCTCATTAGTTGGTGCAATTAATAATAACGAAGAATTTTTATTTAAAATAGCTAATGACGCTACGGTGACTATTACTAAATCAGGTGAATTTAGTCCCTTCGCCAATGACTTAAGCCGCTTTTATGGCGCCAATGCAGGAAAAATAAAAGTAAAAGTAAGCCGCATAAGTTAAATGGGCTGAAGACGCGCAGCTTGATGGCGTTTAAAAGCAACGCTTTAACTGGGAACCACCGAGAAGCGAAGAAGAATACCTAGAGAAGTGACTAAACGATACGGGTGTTTTCAATGTGTAGCGCGAAGCACCTCGGTTTACTCGGTGGTCATATACAGATAACTTATACTAATTTGCTTTGGCTGCTCGTTTACTCCTCTCTCTTCTCTTTGTGCATTTTTGTATTAAAGATCAATAAATCACAAAGAGGTTTAGAGACGCTTCACTTTTAGAGAAGTAAATAGCATCTTGCGCGAGCAAGCTTCGCGCCTACAGCTTTCACTTCTCATTTGCTCCTCATTTACTTCTCTTTGTGCATTTTTGTATTAAAGATCAATAAATCACAAAAGGGTTTAGAAACGCTTCGCTTTTAGAGAAAAAAATAGCATCTTGCGCGAGCAAGCTTAGCGCCTACAGCTTTCACTTCTCATTTACTCCTCATTCCCTTCTCTTTGTGCATTTTTAATAAAGATCAATAAATTACAAAAAGGTTGAGACGTGCTTTGTTCGGGCTAGAGCTCATACAGCAAATGCACTTCTTATCGCGTTAAATTTACATATCGTGGGCGCCTTAAAGCACCATATTATAGATAAAGACAACACACTTACCCGCATGCTACGGCAAAAAGTAGGCAGTTAAAAGTCTTATTTGATCGGTGCTATTTAAGCCGCGATTAAATAAGACTCTCGTCCTACGTGTTTGTTATTGCGTTTAAATGAGCCTTTCCCTTTTTTAGCTTTTACCACTTGAGGTTTAAACACTTTAGAGGTTACTAAAGCCGCCAGCGCATTATGATTAATAACACCCCGACCGGTGTCTACCGCGCTATTATTTGCGGCTTTGCTTTTCGATTTTTTAGCCATTTTATTTCCTAACTATTTATAACAATAAGAACCTTAAGAAGTGGCGATTGTATGCCTAATTTTCAAGCTTGCAAGTATTTTTATCATTACACAACGCTCTTTTTTCATAATAAATAAACATAAAAAAAGCGCAGTAAATAACTGCGCTTAGTAGTAACCTGAACACTGGATAATAAATCTATCTCTAGCAGCTATTTCCAGCGCTAACAGCGTTGAATTTACTTGAAATAGGCTAGCTATTGACGCGTAAATTCGCCTTGTTTCCACTGAAAACCTCTTGCTAGAGAAATAAGCTTAAATATCATCATGATGAAATATGTTGGTATATCTCTTAACCAGAGTTCAGGTTAAATAATTTTTAGCTCAAGTAATTAAAATTCAAAGCTTACTTTTGCATAATATGTACGCCCGTCAAAGCCATAAGGCAATGCACGTACAGGGTATTTAAACGCACCATTGGTAATAAAGTTAAGTACTTCGTCATCACCTAACTCATCGGGTGTTTCATCAAATACGTTGTCGGCACCAACAGAAAGCGTAAACATCTCATTAATGTCATAACTTACGTTTACATCAACCAACACTGCTGATTCAACTGTACTTGTTGGTTTAAACGACCCCGTTGGAGAAAGCTCTCCCGGTAATGAAATATGGTCGTTACCAAAGTATTTTACATCGGTTTCGCCAAAGTAATTAAAACGAAGTGTTGAAGTATATGCGTCGCGCGCATAATCAAATGTCAGCGTGGCACGCTCACTTGGCTGTCCATCAGTAAAAAAGCTACGTTGTAAGTCATCAAAGGCAACCGCTTCTGGAATACCTTCTTCTGCATTTACGTTATCAATTTTAGTGTCGTTCAAATTACCAGCAAAAGTAACACCCAAATTAGCCCCGTCGATCTCAGTACGATACGAAGCAATAATATCAACACCTTGTGTAGTAGAATCAACGGAGTTTGAGAAGTAATTAGCCTGTACTGCGCCTGTAGCTTGAAGCGCAGCAAGCGCATCTGGGCTAAACGATACGTCGTCAGCCGATAACAAACTTCCTAACGTTATGCGGTCTTTAATTTCCACACGGTAAAAGTCAACTGTAAGTGAAAGCTCGCTGCTTACATCGTAAACAAATCCCGCGCTGTAGTTAGTTGAAGTCTCAAGCTCTAAAGTATCAACCCCTAACGCACTTGGAAATGCCGTGCCTGTGTTAGCAGTAAACGACTGAGTTAACGAGCCATCCGACCCTAGGTTGGTTGTAAAAGCTGTATAACCGCTTTGCTGAAGCGAAGGCGCTCTAAAGCCAGTTGATACCGCACCACGAACAGCAAAGTCATTATTAAACTCGTAACGTGTCGCTAGTTTACCTATTAAATCGTCACCCGCATCTGAAAAGTCTTCATAGCGAAGTGCACCACTAACGTTCCATGCATCTGTAATCATCGTTTCTACATCTACAAATATCGCGTAGCTATTTCGATCACTATTATTTGCCGCTTCTGGGCGTAGGCCGTTATACGCCTGAAATCCACACTGCGCAAATTGATTTTCGTCATTGACTGACGGATAAGAAGTATCAGTATTAGCTAAACCACAAGCATACGACGCTTGGCTGCCTGGTACTATTTCGTAATTTTCTTTTCGGTATTCTGCGCCAATAGTTACGTATAGTGGTTCACTGCGACCAATATCTACAATGCCGTTAAAATCAGCATTAAATGTAGTTTGATCAAATCTAAATCCACCTGAATAGCCACCGGTTGGGCCTGCATTAGCTGCAATATCAGCATCGCTTGCATCAGGGTTATTAAATAAGTACTCGGCAGCGTAAGACGCATTTAAGGTATTACGCGAGGTAAAATCGTATTGGTTTTCACCATATACAGCCGACACATCGTAAGTCCAATCTGGGTTTATATCCCCTTTAAACCCTATTGCAAACGAAAGATCTTGTGCTTCATTGTATATACGCGGTAAAAAACCATCACTGTATACTTGAGTCACGTTTTTAGACGCTTCGTTAAAGTTACGATAAAAACCATTACCTAACGCGCTTCGCTCTGAGAACCCACCAAACGAGTAAAGCTCGCTATCGCCAACAGGCAGTGCCATATTGTAAAACAGCGATGTGAATTCGCTATCAGCGTTACCCTGTCCCCAGCGAACATCCTCTGAAAGCGTTCCGGGCTCTACATTTAACGACCCCCCCGTATCGCGTTCTGCACGGTTAGTCCCGTCAGCATCTCGGTATTCTAGTGATAAATTAATAAAACCACCTTCGTTACCTAACTCAAAACCACGGTTTAAACCTGCGGTAACTGTGTCGCCGTCGCCTTCGCTTGTGCCGCCATACTGAACAAAGCCCGTTGTTACACCTGTTGAATTATTAAGTGATAAGTTGATTACACCCGCTATTGCATCGGAGCCATATTTTGCCGCTGCGCCATCACGAAGTACTTCAACGCCTTTAAGCGCAGTTAACGGAATTGCGTTCATATCGGTACCGGCAGCACCAGCACCAACCGTCCCATTAAGACCAAAAATAGATTGATTATGACGGCGTTTACCATTGACCAATACCAGCGTTTGATCGGGTTGTAAACCACGAAGTGTAGCAGGTCTAAATAAGTCAGAACCATCTGACACCTGCGTACGCGAAAAGTTAAATGACGGTGCTGTAGCTTGTAGGCTTTGGCCAAGCTCAGTGTAACCGCCTTTATTTAAATCATCTGAGTCTATTAAATCTATTGGTGAAGATGACTCTGTTGAGGTGCGATTAGACACCCGAGAGCCTAATACAGATATTTGTTCAATATTTTTAGCAGCTTGAACGGGGGCTTCTTGCGCGATAACAACGCCTGGTGCGCATACTGCAAATGCAACTGCCGCTGCAAGTGTATTTAAACGATATGTTGACATAGTGACGACCCTGTTTATGTGTGTTCTTATAGTTTATTTGGCGATTTAGCATCGCCAATGAGGAACATCCTAGCAACATTAGCAAATAAAAAGAAATGAAAAATTTTAAATTAAAGGCCTAAGTATGCAAATAAAGTTCAACTTAAGAAAAAAAATACACCAAAAAGGCTAAAATTAATGCAAACAAGGAATTAAAATTACAAAATACATTTTTAACAAACTGTTTACAATGAGTATTTATTTATTAACTTATTCTTTTAAGGGGAGTGAGCATAAAATGGACGTACCTGTCTCTATTATGCTGTTAACTTGTATCTTTCCTGCGTGTTCTTGCACTATTGAGTGCACAAGCGTTAGCCCCATCCCACTATTTTTTCCTACTTCTTTGGTCGTGAAAAAAGGGTCAAACATCTGTTCTTGTACATGGTTTGTCATGCCACAACCGTTATCTTTTATCTCAATACAAATAAAGCTATTTTGTTCAAAAACACGCACTTCAACAATGCACCCTTTGGTGTCATTATGCTCACAGGCTTCTCGGGCATTAATGAGTAAATTAACAAAAAGCTGATTAATTGAAGCTAAATTACAATAAATAGGCGGTACATTTTCAAAATCGGTTTTTATAGCGCACAGCGATAGCTGACTTTCAAGAAGCTTAAGCATATTTACAGCAACATCGACTATGTTGACGAGCTGAACTGCATG
>NZ_NTLW01000110.1:0-23669 GCF_002632075.1 Pseudoalteromonas sp. ESRF-bin5
CCAGCCGTTTACTTTGGTGGTAAACACAGAATTATTGATTTTCCTTTGTCTAACTGTATCAACTCGGGTGTTAGGCGTGTGGGTATAGCAACACAGTATAAATCTCACTCACTTATTCGCCACGTAAATCGAGCTTGGGGGCACTTTAAAAAGGAATTAGGTGAATCGGTTGAAATATTACCTGCATCACAACGCCATGGTGATGAATGGTATTGCGGCACCGCCGATGCTGTTTTTCAAAATATGGATATTATTCGTCATGAGTTACCTAAATATGTAATGATTTTATCAGGCGACCACGTTTATCGTATGGATTACGGTGCATTGCTTGCTGAACATGTTCAAAAAGGGGCCGATATGACCGTGTGTTGTATTGAAGTACCCGTTGAAGAAGCTGCAGATACCTTTGGTGTAATGACAGTAGATGAAGAAAGCCGTGTTTGTCGTTTTGATGAAAAGCCAGCTATGCCAAGCTCAGTGCCAGGCAAGCCGGGTACATGTTTAGCATCCATGGGTAACTACATATTTAATACTGAGTTTTTATTTGAGCAACTAAAGAAAGATGCTGAAAATGAAGGGTCAGGACGTGATTTTGGGCATGACATAATCCCCGCTATTATTGAAGAGCATAACGTTTTTGCATTCCCATTTAGAGACCCTCAACAGGAAGGTCAGCCATATTGGCGCGATGTAGGAACACTCGACTCATTTTGGGAGGCTAACATGGAGCTTGTTATGCCTGAGCCTCAACTTGATCTGTACGACCCAGCGTGGCCAATTTGGACATACCAAGAGCAATTACCCCCAGCTAAATTTATATTTGATGATGACGACAGGCGAGGAATGGCCCTTGACTCTACAGTTTCGGGAGGGTGTATTATTTCGGGGTCGGCAGTAAGAAAATCATTGTTATTTTCTAACGTGCATGTGCGCTCGTTTTGTGAAATTGAACAATCGGTTATTTTACCGGGTGCTATTATTAACCGCGGTTGTAAAATTAAACGTGCAATAATAGACAGAAGTTGTGAAATACCTGCAGGGCTTGAAATAGGGTTTGACCGTAAAACAGATGAAGAAAATGGTTTTAGGGTATCAAAAAAAGGCATCGTACTTGTTACCCGCGACATGCTTAGTGAACTTGCTAAAAAGTTAGAGCGTCAAACACAAGAAAATAAGAAACTAGCTTAATACAGAGTTAGGCAAAACAAGCTTGCCCTAAAGCGGGTGAGCTTATTAAAACAAAGGAAGTAGTAAATTAATGCATGTATTAATGGTTGCAGCAGAGAACGATGCGTTACCTGGCGCTAAAGTAGGCGGTGTAGCAGATGTAGTCCGTGATGCCCCGAAGGCTCTTGCGAAGCATAGCGTATCGGTTGATGTGGTGATCCCAGATTATGGATTTGAGCCATTAAATAGGCATTATATAGGTGAAGTAACCGTGGCGTTTAATGCTCAATCTCATGTAATGACCTTGTTTAAAGTGGATCAAACAAAAAATAACATAACTCAAATTGTAATAAGCCACCCAATGTTTAGTGAATCGGGTAGCGTTTATTGTAATGATGCACCGGGTAGGCCATTTGCAACGGATGCAACAAAGTTTGCGCTATTTAATGCGGCTGTTTGCGAAGCATTATTGCAAGGACTACTTAAACGCCCTAGTACGCTGCATTTACATGACTGGCATAGCGCATGCGTTGCTGTTTTACTTAAGTTTGAGCCACGTTACAGTGCTTTACACGATATACATTTAGCGTACACAGTGCACAATTTAGCACTACAAGGAATAAGGCCTTTTAAGCACGATGAATCGAGCTTAGAAGCTTGGTTTCCATCATTAAGTTACAACGGGCAACACTTGTGCGACCCAAGGTATTCAAATTGTTTTAACCCAATGCGAAGCGCCATTAATTTAGCAGACAAAATTCATTTAGTATCGCCTACCTACAGCCAAGAAGTGCTTAAACCCAGTAATTACAATGATGGCTTTTTTGGTGGGGAGGGGCTTGAACAAGACCTACAAAATGCAGCCGAACAAGGTAAATTGGTCGGCATTTTGAATGGCTGTGAATACCCTGCATTGGAAGTTGCAAATGCAGTTATGGACGAGTTGTACAACGAGACAGAAAAAAGCTTATTTGCTTGGATGAGCAACAGCGAACAGCTTGAAAGCGTTCACTACATTGCGCACCAACGATTAAAGCAATTTAAAGCGACACCAAATAATGGGCCAATTGTTACAAGCGTAGGTAGACTCACAGAACAAAAAGTATTGTTATTATGTCAGCCATTAAATGGTGAACTTGCGATAGACGCAGTATGTAATAGTATTAATGAACAGGGTGGGCGTTTAATCATATTAGGCTCTGGCGATAAAGCGCTAGAAGCATTGTTTACAAAAGCCATGGCACGTAACGAAAATTTACTATTTTTAAAAGGTTATGCGCAAAGAGTAGGTGATTTAATGTATCAATTAGGTGATTTATTTTTAATGCCTAGTTCGTTTGAGCCTTGCGGAATAAGCCAAATGCTGGCAATGCGCGCAGGCCAACCTTGTTTGGTACATAGTGTTGGCGGATTAAAAGATACGGTAAAACACAATCAAAATGGGTTTAGTTTTAATGGCGCAACATTACGTGAGCAAACACATACTTTGCTTTCATGTTTAACCGAAACGCTAGCATTTTATAAACAACATCCAAAAAAATGGCAGCAAATAAAATCTAATGCTAAAGCAGTACGCTTTTCGTGGTCTCAGGTTGCAAGTGATTACATTTCAACCTTGTACCGATAAACTTTGTTTAATTTAACTTAAGCGAAGTGACATTTTAGATTATTTACGCTATTAATAACTTGGTATTAATGGAATTAAATAAAGTAGGTAAAGTGTCTGTATTTGTTGCAAGGCAAGCAATTTTCAATCGGCGTCAAAAAGTAGTTGCTTACGAGCTACTTTTTAGGGACAGTCCTAAAAACTTTTTTCCTGATATAGCCGAAGGGCAGGCAACTGCACGGCTTATTATGGAAAATCAACTTAATTTGGGCACACGCCATATCACCTCTGGTAAAAAAGCACTCATCAACATTGGGCCTGAATCTTTAGAGCTTGACCTGTGTGCCTTTTTACCGTGCCAAGATGTTGTAATAGAGCTTCTTGAAAGCATAGAGCCCACTGATACAAATTACGAGTTATGCCGAGAGCTCTTTCATAGTAACTTTAATTTAGCCCTTGATGACTTTGTATACAAACCACAATGGGATCGCTTTTTAAAGCTGGTTAAACTCATTAAATTTGATATAACCATAACCCCATTAGACGATATTCACCCTATTATAAAAAAGCTCAAAGATCACAAACAAATTAAGTTACTCGCAGAAAAAATAGAAACTCAGGAAGAATACGAAGTTGCTGCTGGCATGGGCTTTGATTACTTTCAAGGTTACTTTTTTGCAAAACCCACCATGATGAAGCACAACGACATTGATTATAACTACGGGTTAGTCGTTGCAATATATGCTGAAATAATGGGCCCCAATCCAGATTTAACCAAAATAGCAGCTTTGTTTGAATTGGATGCCGCACTGGCTTATAAATTACTACGTTTAATTAACAGCGGCGTATTTCCCATACAAAGTAAAATAGCCTCCTTAAAGCAAGCGCTGGTTTATTTGGGCCAGGAGCGGTTAAAAAAGTTTGTTAGTTTAATTGTTACCGCTCACACCGCTGGTAAAAAGCCTGCAGAGCTAATGCAAGTGTGCGTCGTACGTGCGCGCTTTTGTGAATTGATTGCTAAAAAAGTGGCCAAGCATCAGTCAGGAGAGGCGTTTTTAACCGGCTTGTTTTCGCTTCTTGACGCTATACTAGATCAACCAATGAGCTTGCTTGTTGAAAAATTACCTTTCCAGGATGATATAAAAGCAGCCTTGCTCGAAGAAAAAAACACACTGTATTACATTTTAAAAGTTGTTAAAGCATACGAAACCGGCAGCTGGTGGGCACTCGAACAAGCTGTTATATTTTTAAATATACAAAGTGATATACTACCAGAGCTTTATCAGAAGTCGGTAGACTGGGCCGACAGCTATAAAAATAATATTTAACGGAAAATAGCTTTAATGCGTAATTATAATATGGACTTTATTCGCGGCATTGCCGTGCTTGGCTTAGTGTTTATGAATGGCTATGCCTTTGGTTTTATGGAATTTGGTTATGTGCCTTTAACTATCCCCCCTGTAAGCGACACCATCATTGAATATTTTAATATACTGTTTATAGAAGGCCGATTTAGAACGCTGTTTAGCTTACTTTTTGGCGCAGGTTTGTATATTCAATGGCAGCGCTTTAAATCATCTGCGCAAATAAAAAGTAGATTATATTGGCTCATAATTTTTGGTCTAATACATGGCTTTTTACTTTGGGCTGGTGATATTTTGTTTGTTTATGGAGTGTCTGGCTGGTTTATTATTAAATATCTAGACACCGACAACCCAAAGCTATTGCAAAGAGGGCTCGAGTTTACTGCTCTCTCGGCGGTGGTTACGTTTTTAGTGTTGTTCACTATTCCTGACGATCAGAGCTTTCGTGATTCTGCCAAGTTTATTGAGTTATTTAGCCCTCATTACAGTGATTACTTTAATGAAAATCTTTTTATAAATATCGTTATGCTAGTAACAGTACCGTTAATGACGATGTGGATGTGCGTTGGCATCATGCTAATTGGCATTTACGCGTATAAAGAGGGAATATATAACAAAGGTCTATCAAATCAGCAGTTGTGGGTGTGTGCCTTAGGTGTACTTATATTTTGTAGTATACGAGTAAGTACATCAACGCTTACTGGTGGTTTGGGTATGAGCTTACAAGAAATTTCTAACATGTTCGCTGCTCTGTGTATGGCTGGGCTTTATATACATGTAATTGTTAAGTTTTGTAATAATAGCCCACAGTTTGGCAAACTAATACAGCAGGCGGGTCGCATGGCATTCACACTTTATATAAGCCAAACCGTTATGCAATTGCTTATTTATAGAGTGTTATTTCCAGAGTGGATACTTAGCTTTAATAGAGTAGATTACTGGTTAGTTGCTGGCAGCTTAGTTGCTGTGCAGTTATTATTTACGTTATTTTATAGTCGTTATTTTAAACAAGGGCCGCTTGAAGTGCTGTGGCGCAAATTAACCGACATTAAATCGGCGGCATAACTCGCATTTTTAGGTGGTTTGGGTATACACTAGCGACCCTAAAAAATTAATACTATTAAGTGATATGACCGAATTAAAACGTTTAAATAAATTTATTAGTGAAACAGGTTTTTGTTCACGCCGTGAAGCCGATAAATATATTGAGCAAGGTCGTGTGTCAGTTAATGGTAATGCGCCAGAAATGGGCGTGAAGGTTGCAGCAACCGATGTAGTATTGGTCGATGGCAAACCATTAAAAACACCACCTAAACGCGTTTATATTGCCTACAATAAACCGGTGGGTATAACGTGTACAACCGAACGTAAAATCCAAAGCAATATTGTCAAAGCGGTTAATTACCCCGATCGTATATTTCCAATTGGGCGCCTAGATAGACCTTCTGAAGGGTTAATATTTTTAACTAACGAAGGCGACATTGTTAATAAAATTTTGCGTGCGGGTAATAACCACGAAAAAGAATACGTCGTCACCGTAGACAAGCCTCTTAACCGCCAATTTGTATCTAAAATGGCCAACGGCATTCCTATTTTAGATACTGTTACTAAAAAGTGTAAGGTTACACAAACAGCCCCTAAAGAATTTAAGATCATTTTAACTCAGGGGTTAAATCGCCAAATTCGCCGGATGTGTGAGTATTTAGGTTACGAGGTGGTGACTTTAAAGCGCACTCGTATTATGAATGTAACATTAAAAGGATTAAAAGTGGGTCAATGGCGTCATTTATCCGATGTTGAAATGGCGCAAATAAACGACTCAATTGCTGACTCAGGCAAAACCCAAGAGCACTCGTTAGATACTAACAAGCAAGTTGATAAAAATGCGGCTATATCACCTAAACGCGACTTTCAGGGTGAAAACCCTCGTCGTAATAAGCAAAAAGAGCGAGGCGATGAGAAAAAAAATAATCGCACTAATGCACCTTATCAAAAGCGCTCTACAACCTATGTTGGTAAACCAAAAACGGCGAAAGCAAATAGTGCATCTAGCAATAAAGCAGGCGCACGCACTAAGCTAAGTTTAAAAAAATAAGCTAAGCAATTACCACTGTATTAATTTAAGTTATAAAAAATGCCACAGTTTACGCTGTGGCATTTTTATTTAGTTAAACACTTAATATGTCTTTATTTACGTGGTTGGTATTCAATTCTAAAAATCATAGTATATAAAACAGGCACTACTATTAATGTAAGTATGGTCGCAAAGCCTAAACCAAACATAATTGTGACTGCCATAGATTGAAAGAACACATCAAACAGCAAAGGGATCATACCGAGTATTGTGGTGATTGCAGCCATTGCTACAGGTCGCACACGGCTCACCCCAGAATCAAAAACCGCTTGGTAAGGTGAGCTGCCCGCTTTAAGCTCAAGGTTTATTTGGTCGACTAATACAATGCCATTTTTAATGAGCATACCACTTAAGCTTAATAACCCAAGTAGGCCCATAAAACTAAACGGCGCGTTCATTGCTAATAAGCCGGCACTGACACCAATAATTGCCAGTGGAACTGTGGCCCAAATTACAAGAGGCTGTTTTAATGAGTTAAACAGTAAAACCGTAATAGCAAACATAGCTAAGTAGCCAAGCGGCAAAGACCCAAATATAGCTTTTTGAGCTTTGCTAGAAGATTCATATTCGCCGCCCCATTCTAATGAGTACCCATGAGGCAGCTCTATAGATTCAACAGGGCCTCGTACTCGGGCAAACAATTTAGCGGCTGTTTCATCACCTAGCACATTTTGGTCGGCCATTACCGTTATTGTTCGCTTTCTATCGCGACGCATTATTAGGCTGTCTTCCCATTCAACGATAAACTCATCTACCACTTGAGTTACTGGTACAAATACACCTAAAACAGGGCTGTATATTTGTAAATCATGAACGCTATCTACATTAAGACGCTCATTAGCAGGGGAGCGCGCAATAATTGGCAGTAATTGAGTACCATCACGGTATACACCCACCTGTTTACCCGACAGGCTTGTAAGCAACACATCATCCAGATCTGATTTACTTATGCCTAAGCGTCGAGCTTTTTGTTCGTTAAACTGTGGACGAATCATTTTGGTTCTTGCACGCCAATCATTACGAATATTAAATGCGCCGTTATCTTGAGCCATAAGCTTTTCAGCTTCAGCTGCGAGTTTTCTAAGAATGACAGGGTCAGGGCCTGTAAAACGGGCTTCTATTTTTGCATCAGTAGAAGGCCCAATTTCCATAGGCTTTATTTTTAGTTGAGCTGATAACGGTGTATTTTGAGAATAATCACGGACCTTTTGCATAACAACCGCAACTGCTTCGCGGTCTTTTACTCTTATAATAAGTTGTCCATACGACGAGTAAGACTTTTGAGGCGCATAAGTAAGCATAAAGCGCGGCGCACCTTGCCCGGTTGTACTTGTTACTTCTTCTACAAGTTCCTCTTGTTGCAAATAGTTTTCAAGCTTCTTTATGCCATCTAGTGTGGCACGAATATCCGAACCTTGTTGTTGCCAGTAATCTACGTAAAACATAGGTGTGTTTGAGGCAGGGAAAAATGACTGCTTAACCGAACCAAACCCCACTACGGCACTGCACAGTAATACAACCATGAGGATGATTGTTGACTTGCGATAGTGCATTGCTAAATCTAATAGCGTTTTATAGCCTGTAAAAATAAACCCTTGGTATGGGTCGTTATCTGAATCGTCTTCGGTGTTTTTATCATTTTTAAATTCATTTTCTGAAAACATAAGGTTTGCAAAAAATGGAGTTAAAGTAATGGCGGTTATCCAGCTAAGTAACAGCGATATAAACAACACCCAAAACAAGCTGCCCGCAAACTCACCGGTTGCGTCGGAGCTTAAACCAATTGGCGCAAATGCAGTAATACCAATAATAGTTGCACCTAACAGTGGCCATTTAGTTTGCTCCACAATGTTAACTGCGGCCTTAAGTTTGGTTTGGCCACGTTTTAGGTTTATTAAAATTCCTTCGGTAACCACTATGGCGTTATCTACCAGCATACCAAGGGCTATAATAAGCGCACCTAACGATATACGTTGTAAGTCTATGGCAAACAACTTCATAAAAATAAAGGTGCCTAAAACCGTTAGTAATAAAATACCGCCTATTAAAATACCGCTTTTAAGGCCCATAAAAATAAGGAGTACCACAATTACTATCGCAATGGCTTCTAGCAGGCTAACAATAAAACCGTCTACCGAAGTTTCTACTTCTTTTGGCTGGTTGTATACAGCATTCACGTCAATACCATGCGGGCGCTGGTACTCAAGTTCTGCTAAGTGAGCATCAATACGTTTACCTACATCAACCACATTAACGCCATTCATAAACGATACGCCAATTAATAGCGCTTGCTCAGAGTTATATCTAATTACATTAGTGGGTACTTCAGCGTACTCTCTAAATACTTCGGCAACATCACCTAAATAAATAAGCTCGCTCGCACCAGGTTTAGAAATCAGCAGAGTTTCAAGTTCTTTAACATCTTTAAATTCGCCGGTAGGATGAAAACGAATCGACTCATCGCCCACTCTAATTTTACCTGCGTTAGACACCGTGTTTTGAGATTGTAACAAAGCAAATATATGGCTGGGTGCAATACCAAGTTGGGCTAATTTACGGGTAGATATTTCTACCATTACTTGCGGCTGTTGCTCACCTGCAATCGTTACCTTGCTTACCCCTTTAACTAATACCAACTCACGCTTTAAATAATCGGTGTAGTCTTTTAGTTCATCGTAAGAATAGCCATCACCTACAACAGAATACAAAACACCATATACATCGCCAAAGTCATCTAAAATTGTACTTGGGTAAACACCACTGGGTAAAGACGGAGAAAGATCGTTTATTTTACGACGCATTTCATCCCAAATTTGGCGAAGTTGCTCTTTTCGATAAGTGCTCTTCATTTCCACGGCAATTTGCGACTTCCCGTTGGATGAAATAGAAGTCACGTGGTCAACATAGGGTAACTGTTGAATTGCATTTTCGAGTGGAAAAGTAACTTCTTCCTCGACTTGCTGCGGTGATGCGCCAGGGTACATGGTAATAACCATGGCCTGTTTAAGTGTAAATTCAGGGTCTTCTAACTGACCTAAATCAAAATACGATACGCTACCACCAATTAAAAGCAGCAGGGCAAACATCCAACTAATTACTTTTTTCTTTATAGAAAATTGTGCAAAGCTCATAATTATAAGCCTCGCTCTTTATTCCATGGACGAACTTTCATGCCTTCTTCAATCGAGTGAACACCCGCAGACACCACAATTTGGCCCTCTTTAATACCGCTAAGTACCTCTATGCCATCATGGTGTAATTGGCCAACTTCAACAGCTTGCTTATGGACTTGGCCGGTATTTTCATCATAAAGCCAAACATAGGCATTATTTTTAATTGCTTCTTGAGGATCAGAAAAAACCGATTCAATAGGGAGTATTGTGTAAGCAACCTGCGAACGTGTTACTTTACTTAAATCAATTAAAACGCGGCCAGTCATACCTGCTAGTAAGTTAAAGTCCTCAGGCACGGGTAACGAAAACACCACTTTATAAGTGAGTGTTGCTGGGTCGGCTTGAGTGTCCCATTCTTTAATATCGAGCGAGTATTCTTTATCTTCAAAGCCATCAAATTTAACAGTAGGGTGGTAATCCGTGCCTTTTTTGAATCGTGCCACTATTTTTTCAGGAACCTGAATTTCTACGTCCATTAAATCGCGCGTTTCTAGGCGCAAAATGTTTTGCTTAGCTTGAATATTTTCAAAATTCTTTACAAACACTTTGGCAACAGTGCCCGCAAAAGGGGCTCGCAATTCACTGTACTCTAGGTTAGTTTCAGCAATTTTAAATGCCGACTCAGCAATTTGCATATTGGCTGTTGCTTGGTCGAGCTCAGATTGGCTGGTAATTTTTTTCTCGAATAATTGTTCAATTCGGCTCAGTTGCGATTTTGCCAGTTCGTAACGTGCTTTACGTTCGTCAAACTGGAGTTGAAAATCTTCAGGGTCTAATTTGGCTAGTAAATCGCCTTTTTCAACGTGTTCACCAGCAAGAACCGGAAACTCTATAAGTTCTCCGTTTACCCTAAATGCAAGGTAAGATCCTTGGTTTGCAACCACCTCAGCAGGGAAACTACGAATATTAATTTGAGAGTCATGGCCAATATTGAACAGCTTAACAGGGCGAATGGGCTCTTCTTTAACTTGTTGTTCTGGCTCAGAACAGGCAATTAAGCTAAGTAGGGTCGTTGTTAGTAAACATAGACGAAAGAGTTTCATGTCTTCTCCGTTGCAATATTGGCAAAATAATTAAGTGCAGGATACGCTGCAAACATATAAAATAAAATTCATTAAATTTTAGAGACTCAATAAGTTTTACTTATAATGTTTTGAGGCGATATATGAAGCTGAATCAATTAGTAATATTAGATGCCATAGTGCAAAGCGCAAGTTTGAGCGGCGCTGCGCAAAAGCTTCATAAAACACAGCCCGCGCTAACGTTGGCTATAAAAAACTTAGAAGCGCAAATAGGCTTTGAGCTGCTAGATAGAACAAAGTACCGGTTACAGCTTACTGAAAAAGGACGTATTTTTCATCGTGAGGCACAACAGTTACTACATGCAAATGACGAGCTTGCCAAACTCGCAGAAGAGCTTTCGTTAGGAAATGAACCCCAATATCAAATTTGTTACGAACAGCTCTGCCATAAACAAAGTTATAACAAGATCATAAGTAATACTTTTAGGCAGTTTACGAGCACAGAGTTTTGTATTACCAGTGGCAAACGGTTTGTATCGTTAGAACAAGTTAATAGTGGGCAAGCAGAGTTAGGTATTGGCCCCTGGTTTGATTTATTTCATGCTACAGGTGACTTAGAAAGCGTGCCCATAGGTAAGCTCGACATTGGTATAGTAAGTGCTAAAGGGCTATTACCCCAACAGTTAACATACACACAATTACAAACCTATCCATGTTTAGCTATGTTTGAAAGCGATTTAAGTATAGACAGCGATAGGCTATCTTACTCTAAAGGTTCTGCAATGATGAAAATAGACGATGTAGCAACTTTAAAATCGTTTTTACTTTCAGGGGCCGGATGGGCAATGATGAGCCTAGAGCATTGCAAACCTGAAATAAAAGCAGGCTTACTACAAGAAATCCATATTACAGACCGCGAACATAAATTTAGCGCACAAATAAGAGCGTTTAGGCAGCATGCTATTCATCATGGCCCTGTGGCACGCACTGTATGGGAGCAATTTAAACAACTAAGTAAGGCCTACGCTGATAAAAATGGATATTGAAAAAGAAACCCTTATTTATACTGTAATAGCCGGTATCCCAGCAGGAAAAGTAGCAAGCTATGGTCAAGTTGCTACGTTGGCTGGATTTCCGCAAAACTCACGTTTAGTTGGGCGCTTATTAAAAATAATGCCAAGTGATTCGGTTATTCCATGGCATCGTGTTGTAAACAGCCAAGGTAAAATATCGTTCCCTGTAGGCAGTAACAAGTACCAAGAACAGCGTCAAAAGTTATTATCAGAAGGTGTGCTTTTTAAAAACGACAAAGTAAATATGCGTGAGTGCAGGTGGCAGTAAAGTTAACACTTTAGGCTAATTGCCAGTGTAGGTCCGATAAATTAGTGCCATTCGGCACAGTAAAATACCTTCTAGATATTTTTGCTAAGTACTCAGTATTAACGGATGAACACCTAACGCCTCGGCAACGTCCTTTGATATGGTATTATCTCGTAAGCTAAGTTTGACTGCTTTGATTTTAAAATTAACTGGGTAAAACCATCTCTTTCTAGGTTGGGTATATCTAGGCATTTTAGCCTCCTAAAAGTGATGAGGAGGTGTCCACTAAAACGGGTGAGGAGCAGTTCCGTTATAAAGAGTGTGTTAGCTATAATGTGCACAGATAAGCATGTGTATGTAATTGTGTGACATGCAGACAATCATGAAACCGACAAAGCAGATACTAAATGTTCTCTCTGGTATTGCGTGTATAGCTAAACAAGGCATTTGCTTTAGGTTTGATAGCGAAGGTATAAATAAAAATGAGTGGCGCTCGAAATGTTTATATTTAAACAAAACTTTTGTAAAAAACAATTTTAAGCCTGAAACGTACATTAAAACGAATGTTGAAGCTCCAAGCAGATCTACCATTTCCATGAGTTCCATGCTCACTATAATTTCTGGTCCAGCAATGAGCATTACTATTATTACTGCTAATGAGTGCCAAATGCCTTTAGACATTGTTTTTTTGATCCGATCAAACACTAAACTTTCCTTGTATAGCTAATGCCTTGTTAGCTCTTCTTGAATGCATATTTCAATTTAAGCCATTGATATTTAAACCATGCTTTATTTTTAGAATCAAAGTCTTTCGTATAATCAACAGCAAACGTCTGGGTTTTTCCTGACATTGCTACGTTGAGTATTTTATTGCATTTTAATTGATGGTAGCCATGAGATGTATGTAAAGAAAAGATTAATGCATCAAAGTTATTTTTAATCGTTGCAGCTTTAATTCTTAGATCAGTGTGACCATTAGCTGCTATTTCAAAATTATCTGAACTACAAAATACACCGTCCGATAATGAAAGAATAGATCTGTAATCTGGTGGATGATTTTTAAATTTTTCAACCGTAAATCTTGGTTGTAAATATGAGTCTATAGATTTGATTACAACAGGGTAAGGCTTTCGGTTTTTAACGACTAAAATGAAGGTGCTTTCATCATCTTTAATATGGACTACGACTCTCTCAACTTTTAATGCTTTCTGTGAGTTTTTAAACCAACTAATTAATACTGTAGTTATAGCTATAAGTGATGCTAGAGAGCTTAATATTTCCACAGTAAATTTAAAGTTACTCATAACTCTCCTGAAAAGCTAACGCCGATATATGGGGCATTTTTTGTATAATGGATTTTTGGGGGTAAAGTGGCGAAGCCCACCCAAAAAAAGGAGCGTAGCAGAAAATGTCCCTATGACAGCTTTGTTATGCATTTGGCTATTGGAAGAAGACATTATTTAGAAAACCAGCATAAGCCCAAATTAAGGTTCCACTTACTGTGAAAATAAAATAAATTGAAATATTCTCATAATTTTTAAGAATCCCTGATACTTTGGAATTTTTGATTTTATCAATTTCTTCCGTTGAAGTAATTAACTCACCGAACTCCATTCCACCATCTACGTAATGATCTCCTTCTTTAGTGGGATTTAGGTCTCCTTCATTGATTTCCTCAAGTGGAAAAGAATAGCTAAATGACATAAGTAACCCAAAAACAGAAAGTAAAGCACCGAATGCCGCGAGCCAAGTAAAATCTTTATTACAAAAAGAAAGGACTATATGGAAAATAAATATTAGCGCAATGACGATGTAAAGCGCAGCTCTAGACATGCCAGAAAGTGCATGTAAGCCTTTATAAACTTAACCCAAGTATTTGGCACACATTTCTCCTTTTTTGACCTGTTAATTTGCTTGTTAGGAGTAGCTATTCAAACTCACCTGATTGGTTTTGGTTAGAACCTCTAAGCCAACTAACATTGGAACGTATTCAAGACCATCAGGTACTTTTTCTATATCAACAATATAAATACCAGCATTGGTTTTTCCAGCTATAAATTGGTCCTTTTCAGCCTCTTTTAACCTAAACGTAGGGTCAACAATCCAAAAATTCTCTATGACTACCCATACATGATATTCAATTGTTTGATGCTCTTTCCCATTTACTATGTCATAGAGGTAGTCATAAGAAGTATTATATTCCGGTTCACCAAAAATCTTTATGTCGCCAATAACAATATGACAAGGGATTTCGTTTTTTTTAAGAAATAAGTAAAGAGATGTCGCCATGCCAGAACAGTCATCTACAGTATGATATCTAGGGATTCCTTTGTCATCGCGATCTTTGATTGTGTATAAAAACCAATTTTCGATTAGGTCTTTTAATTGATTATTTTGTTTTGCTGGATAGTCTTTAAAGGATATTTTGGGAATATTATTTAAATTAAATTTTGTAGACTTTGAGAGCGCGTTCTCTAATCCGATAAAAAAAGATTCTGATTTATCCACTGATACTCCTAACGCCCTAATAATGGGCAAAAAATTGTTGGCTAAAATGTTGAGGAACGAAAACAGCCAACTGTTTTTTGTCCGTTTGAACGCCTTGTATGGATAATAACCCCATAAATAAATTATTATTTTAACCTAGTTCGGGTAATGTGAGGCCCAAGCTTTGGCTGCAACCAAAGCCTTTTATACAGTAGTTCGATTGAGCGTAGGCTCCTCTATTGAGAGACCGATAACAAGTAAGAACGATGTATAAACTCCAAGCATTAAACTCGGATAGTCAACGGGGCCTCGAGCCCGAATAGCAAGGCAGAGTCAGCTTATTATGAATACAAAAAATAATCAAAATGAAATTAACGTCGGTGTCGATACAGGTAAAACACAACTCGATATTTATATCAGGCCTCTAGACATTTACTTTACTGTAGAAAACAATCAAAGTGGTATTAAACACGCCATTCAAATCTTAAAAAAACACCCAGTGACGCGTGTCACTATTGAGGCGACTGGACGCCTTGAACAGCCTTTTATTATAGCTTGCGCTGAGGCGAATATTCCCTTCGTGGTTGCTAATCCCGTTAACATAAAACGCTTCGCAGGGGCTATCGGCCAGAAAGCAAAAACAGATAAACTTGACGCGCAACTCATCGCTTATTTTGGTGAAGTAATTAAACCGCCTCTATCGTCTTTAAAGCCAGAGCAAATGCGCTTGATGAGTGATTTACTCTCTAGAAGACGCCAGTTAATGGATATGCAAACGATGGAGAAAAATCGCTCTCAAATAATGCCAAATACACTATCGCCACTCATAAAACCTATCTTAACTGCACTGAAAAACCAAATAGATAAAGTCGATTTAAAACTTCAAAAACTGATTGAGGAATGTGACGAATACAAAGCAAAAAATGCCATTATAAAAAGTGTGCCTGGTGTTGGCAATGTGGTCGCATTTAACTTGCTTAGTGATATGCCTGAGTTAGGTTATGTGAACAACAAAGAGGCCGCTTCTTTAGTGGGTGTAGCCCCATTTAATCGTGCGAGATGGTGTCATGTGGGATCCTAAATTGGTTTAAAATTAGGAATTGACACCATAGTCACTTGTTATGTGAATTATTCACTTGTTTTATAGAATGAGCGACTACCAACTTTTTTAAATTGGACCTTATTTTGATCCTGTAAGTGACGCGCAATTGTGGCAAAAAGCCAACCCGTTTTATTATCAATTTTATTGCCTTGAGGATATGCTGATTTTTTCAAATCTAGTTGATCTTTGATGTAAGTTGCAGGTACCCACGATTCACTAAATCCAGCTTCAGAGGTCTTAATAAAATTACAAACTTCATCTGACATTGCATTAAACAATTCATCTACTTTAGATTTATTAGACACGAGGCCTCCGATTCACATAACGCCGCAAATCACCGGCCGTTTACTGCGCTCTTTCTTTTGTGTTAGAGTGGAGCTTGCGGAACGAAACACAAAGGCAAGAGCGCAGTAAACGGTCCGAGTGCATTTGCCTTGTTAGAATGCTTTTGCATAGTAAAAAACTGCAATGATTGAACTACAGCATACTCAACGGAAACATAACACAAAATAAAGTTGCTTTCAGTTAACCATTGTTGGCAATTAGAATGTTTTATTCCCTTGATGTTCACTATTTGTTTGTCTGATTTAGGTGTTTACTATGAGCGACTGGTTAGTGGCATAAGTTTCGTTTAAATAGCACTTCTAGCAATTAAGAACCAACCTAAATGAACGAAGCAACCAATTACGGACTTTGAATGTTCAATATGCTATTACTATGGCTGCCATTGATAATATTTGCGCTGAGATTGCAACACTGTTATGTTTGCTTATAATATATTTAAACGAAACCACTCGCTGCAAACTCAGCTATGTTATCGTTTATTTTTAGCCATGGATGAAAGGAAGCCTACAAAGAATCGTGAATTGCTTCTATGCTTTTATTTCTGCATTCTAACGATTTATCTAACTGCCGCGGTGTTCTTTCGCGTCAAGGTTGAGCGCCTTGTTTGGCCCACTCTTAGCACCACTCCACTATTTTGTGGCATAACCATTAGATGTGCCTATGCTAAATGTTTATCAGAGATAATTCAGCCTGAATTCAGACTCAATATTTTGCAGGATGCTGATTACTATAATTGATTGCTCAGTTAGTTTCCGAATCAACGATATTAAATCACTTTTTGATGCTCCATTCTCGGCAGACGTTAATACTTGTTTACCTAGACTATGAAGAAGTTTATGCGGCTCCTCAAGCTGTTCATATAGAGCGTTTCCTGAATAGGCTTTCCCATGACTATAATACCATTTTCCCAGCAAACACTGCGTGTGATCTAGCTCGGGTTTGCCACGGAGAAATGGTGTTGGTGTTTTTCTATTAGCCATAAAATACACACCGTCTATGATGCTTTTTCTCCACTGCAGATGATCAATCTGCGCTTGATATATCAGTCCAATTAGATCCGAGGGCCAACGTTTTTCTGTGTTTATAAAATCAATAAATTCATGAATAGGGAGTGGACGGCTAACCCAGTATCCCTGGCAAATAGTACATCCGGCATAAAGCAGTGTCTGATAAATTTCCTCAGTCTCTATTCCTTCAGCCACAGTTTCTATGCCAAGCTCATGCGCCATCCGTATACTGGCTTCGGCAATTGTGCGATCTTTGTCTGAATAGCTAATCCGCCCTACGACACCTTGATCTATTTTTATTGTGGTAAACGGAGATTTAGACAATGTATCAATGCTGGAATATCCCGTACCAAAATCATCCATTGCCAGACCTACGCCCATCTCTTGTATCAACAGTATGCGATGCATCAACTTTTCATCGTTGCTAATGATGGTCGACTCGGTTATTTCTACTTCCAGCTTGTTTGCAGGTATCAGATTATTTTGGATTGCTTGCTTTATGGCTTCTAATAGCCTGTCATCTTCAAAATCTATTGGTGATACGTTAAAAGACATGACAATTGAGTCATTAAAATCCTTAATAATATTAAAATCAATTATCAGTTTATCAAACATCGATAGAGTGATTTCTTTTATAAATCCGGAGCTCTCCGCTAGCGGAATAAATTCAGCGGGACTAATTATGTTACCGTTTGGTTCTATCCAACGTAGTAATGCTTCAGCTCCACAAATATCTCCCGTAATCATCGATACCTTAGGTTGGTAGTAATATATTAACGCATCATTCTGTAGAGCATTTTTTAAGTCATTTAAATTCATAGGAATCTCATCACGTGGAATGTTGTTATAGAGCCGAACGTCACAAAGCGTCCGAGTGCATTTAGTGTTAGAATGCTTTTACATAGTAAAGAACTGCAATGATTGAACTACAACATACTCAACAGAACCATAACAAAAAATAAAGTTTCTTTCAGTTAACCATTGTTGGCAATTAGAACGTTTTATTCCCTTGATGTTCACGATTTGTTGGTCTGATTTAGGTGTTTACTTTGAGCCACTAGTTAGTGGCATAAGTTTCGTTTAATTAGAACCTCTAGCAATTAAGAACCAATCTAAATGAACGAAGCAACCAATTACGGACTTTGAATGTTCAATATGCTATTACTATGGCAGCCATTGATAATATTTGCGTTGAGATTGCAGCACTATTTTGTTTGCTTAAAATAAATTTAAACGAAACCACTCGCTGAAAACTCCGCTATGTTATCGTCTATTTTTGGCCAAGGATTAAACGAAGCCTACAAAGAATCGTAAATTGCTTCTATGCTTTTATTTCTGCATTCTAACATGTTTATAGCGAGCTAATCGCGCGTATTTCTTCCACAGCATCGCTCGTTTGTCTTAATTACTCATTTGTAACAAACTTCTTAAGCATTTGCTAGTACTAACAAAATACAGTCGTTCTGGTTTTTAATGCAAGATAAAAACGAGCGATTGGGTCGTTTTACTGACTATGCAAGCAATATATTTTGACGAAATTAAAAAGTAACTGTTAACGACAGCTCTAAGCAGCCTTTAATAAACGTAGGTGCTGATCGAAATGTAATGACAAATACAACCAGCTATTACGAATAAGTGCCAAATTGCGTGGCTGAATTGAGTTGTTTTAGCGCTGTAAAATAATGTGCCTGCGCTATAAAAAATTCCGCCAGCGAGTAGCCAATACAAAGCTTTTACATCAATGCTTGAATACAACGGATAGATAATTGCTAATGCAAACCACCCCATGAGTAGGTAGGTGGCTAGGGATATTTTTTTGTTACCATTTTTAACAAGTATTTTGTATGCAACACCTGCAATCGCAACGGTCCATATAAAGCTGAGTGTACCCCATGACCAGGCCCCGGATAGTGAGAGCAATAAAAAAGGAGTGTATGTGCCTGCAATGAGTAAATAAATGGCGCAGTGGTCACACTTTTTGTACAAGGCACGCAACTTAGGTTGCACGCTCGCGTGGTATAGTGTTGAAGATAAAAATAGTATAAATAAGCTACTACCGTATATTGCGGTACTTATATTGGCTTTAGTGCTGGTTGCTTGGTTAAATAAATCCCACATAACAAAAACAGCAAAAAAAATACCGAGTGCGTGGCTTATAACATTGAGCTGTTCTTCTTTACGAGAATAAGGGGTGTCGAGTGACATTACTACTCCTACCACTATTTAATTTGCGTTTAGTGTACAAGTGTACGCTGAAACTTTCAATCACTGTATAAGTTAAAGCTTTTTCTTGATTTTAAACAAAAATAATTCACTATGGGTTGGCCTATTTACAACAAAACTCAAGTTAATAACCATGAAAGCAAATTTAAAAGCCGCATTACTAACAGCCATTATTTACCCAGGGGCAGGGCACTTTTCGTTAAAAAAACATTTAATAGGTGCAATATTTGCTGGTGTGTTTTCGGTATTATTAATTTTAACGATGAAAGATATATTTGCCGTTGCACAATGTACAGCCAATGAAATTGTGGCAGGAAAAATACCGATTACCATCACCTCTATATTAGGTGCTGCAAAAGAGCCGTCACTGGCATGTGCAAAACTTGCAGAATACAAATACTTGCCACTTATGATAATTATTTGGGTGCTGAGTATGGTTGATGCCTATCGTTTAGGTAAAAAGTAAACCCAGGCCTACACTTTTTTGTATTCACTTTTTTGTGATTTCAAAACCATTATTTAAAGCTGTGTGTTTTTTCGTAATGACTTTGTAATTCAACGTGCAATTTAGTATTTAAATTTTTTGGCTAATATAAAATAATTAAGCATTTCCACTATTTATTTTTTAACTAAAAAATGGCTAAAAAATAAATTTACGTGGTTAAATTAACCTTTCCTGAATTTCAATAAATTAACCAGCTCATTAAAACTTTATTAATATCAGTGATTTAAACTTTATTTTCATCTTGGCACAACCCTTGAGTATATAACTACGTCTAAACAATACACAAACAAGGAATACCATTATGAAACATTCAATTAAAATCGCTATGGCTAGTTTATTAGTATTAGGTTCTTCGCAAGTAAACGCGACAGAAGTGGACCTAAATGTAACTGATATTTTAACAAACAGTGTAACTAGCTACATTAAGCAAACCACCATTGAGCTTGAAAAATCTATAAAAGAAACACTTTATTTTGATACAAAATTAACACTGGAAACGTTAATTGAGCCTGCTGATTTAGTGAGTAATGAAGCGGCAGAAAGTAAAGACCCTGCAGTTAATAACGTAAAATAAGCAACTTAAAGGAATAAGGCGATGAGTACCGAGCTTGGATTATTTGCACTTATGTTGGCACCCGTAGTGAGTATTATAACTGCGTATGTATCTGTACAAGCACTAAAGAGTATGGGTGGGTGGCTTAATATTTAACCAATTAAGTACAATGCAATTAATTCGGTTTACTTAAAGCTGATCGACTTAGTAAAAACGCACGTAAATAAAGGCAGTGTTATTGATAGAAGTAGACTTTATGAAACGTGCGATTTTCCCATTACCCATTTTTATTTTACCTGAAGGTTATACGCGTTTGCGTATTTTTGAACCTCGTTATTTAAACATGGTTAAAACCGCATTAAAAAATAACACGGGGTTTGTGCTATGTACGTTTGAGCACGACACACCTTTTAACATTAGCGCCCAAGGATGCTTGGTTGATATAATCGACTTTGACCAAGACGATAATGACGTGCTGCTTATTGATGTTTTTGCGTCTAAAAGTGTTCAAATAAATGATGTTTACCAAGACGAAGAAGAACTTCGCCATGGTTTAATATCTGATTGTAAAACGCCTTACTGGTATAGCGATAAAAACAAACAAGTTGGTGAGCATTTTTTATTGCATGACGCATTGCGTAACGTTTTTTATGGTAACCCTGAACTTAACCTACTTTACAAAACAACTAACTTTAATAATTTAGCTTGGATAGCCGCCCGTTGGCTTGAGTTGTTACCTATTTCGATCGAGAAAAAACAACAACTTGCGTTCGAAACTAACTTTGATAACTTACTTAATTTCCTCCATACTGTAATTAATAACGAATTTGCCTAAATAATGTGATCTCGTACCATTTATTGCACGTATTACCTTTATCAAAACAATAATGGGATTAATTACTATGGTAAGTCAACAACAGTCAACTCGTTGTGAACCTAATACAGGTAAGTATACTGCCATGCCAGAAACGCCTAGTTCTGAACTTATGCAAGCATTACTATCGGTCGCACAAGACCGTGATAAAAAAGCATTTGCCTATTTATTTGAATATTTTTCACCAAAAATTAAACGCTTTGGAATAAAGCAATTTGGTGTAGAAGCACAAGCCATGGAGCTTGTACAAGAAACATTAACGTCTGTATGGCGTAAAGCACACTTATATAACAGCGATAAGGGTGCTGCTACTACGTGGGTTTATACAGTAATGCGTAATGCGTCATTTGATATGCTTCGTAAAATGAAGAGCAATAAAGAAGAAAACATTAGCGAAGATATTTGGCCTTTAATTAATGAGTCTGAAGACACAAATAACGAATACACTGACCATTTAGAAGACAAACAAATTAAACGCTACCTTGATAAATTGCCCATCGCTCAACGTGAGGTTGTTCGTGGTGTTTATTTTCAAGATATGTCGCAAGAGCAATTAGCTCAACAACTTAATATTCCAGTAGGCACGGTAAAATCACGATTACGTTTAGCCTTGCAGAAATTACGTAATGAAATGGGAGATCAGCATGATTAAACATCACCCGAGTGAAACACTACTTACAGAGTATTGTTCAGCGTCGTTAAGTGCCTCTTTGAGCCTTGCAGTTTCGATACATGTGGATATGTGTCCTGTTTGCCAAGAAAAAGTTGCAAAAATAGAAGCAAGCAATGCAGATGCTTTGTTTAGTGAAGACGCCGAAGCTTTTGAGCAACCAGTTAATAACCAATCTCAGTTGCTTGAAGAGTTTGATATGAATGTGCTTGACTTAATTACTGCAGACGATTCTGTAGACGAAGTGTATGAAGTAGAGCCAGTTAAAGTAAGTGTAAATGATCACAATTACCAACTCCCTCGTGCTCTGACTCGTATTTCGCACAGCAAGTTTACTCAAGTTGGCAAATTAGCTCGTTCACGTGTAGCACTAGATGATGGTGCATTACGTTCAAGTTTACTGCACATAGATGCGGGCGGTGAAATTCCTGAACATACGCACACAGGTTTTGAAATAACCCTATTACTTGACGGTGAGTTTTGTGATGAAGACGGACACTACGTGCCAGGTGACTTTATTTGGCAAGATGGTCGTCATCAACACACGCCAATAACAAAAGATGGGTGTTTATGCTTTACAGTTGTGAGCAGTGCGCTACATTTTAATAAAGGGCTAAGTAAATTACTAAATCCAATTGGTAATTTAATCTACTAAGAGATTACATGCAAAAAACTACAATAAAAATAGGTATAAGCGCCTGCTTAGCAGGCGAGAAAGTTAGATTTGATACAGGTCACAAAAGGTCAAACTTTTGTATGGACGAACTCGCAAAGCATGTTGAATATACACGCTTTTGTCCTGAGGTTGCGGTTGGCTTACCAATACCTCGGCCTACAATTCGCCAAGTTCGAGTTGGCGACACAATTAAAGTTTGCCGTCCTGATGGCTCTGGTGACGTTGGACCGCAGTTAACCGAGTACGGTAAAAAGGTTGCTACTGAGCAAGCTAAAGAGTTGAGTGGTTTTGTATTTTGTGCCAAAAGCCCAAGTTGTGGCATGGAGCGTATAAAAATATACAACGAGGCTGGGACGGGTAATACCTCAGAGGGCGTTGGTTTCTTTGCAGAACAAATTATGAAGCATAATCCACTTTTGCCTTGCGAGGAAAATGGTAGGTTAAACGATATACACCTGCGTGAGAATTTTGTAATGCGCGTGTACGTTTTAAACAGCTGGCAGCAGCTTGTAAAAGAGCCACTAAGTGTTCACCACTTAACGCAATTTCATGCTAAGCATAAGTATTTATTAATGGCACACAATTACCAAGCTTACCGAGAGCTTGGCAAGTTACTTGGAACCTACGCTGGTGATGATATAAACGCATTGGCTGATGAATACATTTTAGGTTTAATGACAGGGCTTAAAAAACCTGCATCTCGTCGTAATAACTGTAATACGTTAATGCATTTACAAGGTTACTTTAAAAAAGACCTCGCTAAGGTTGAAAAGCAAGAACTACGTGAAGCAATAGACGAGTATCGCTCTGGTTTAGTGCCGCTTTATGTGCCTCTTACTTTACTTAAGCACCATCTAAAAGTTCACCCTAAAGAGTACCTAGAAAAACAGGTGTTTTTTAATCCCTATCCTCATGATTTAAAACTACGATTTGGTATTTAATGAATACATTATTTTGGTTTAGGCGCGATTTGCGCCTTTTTTCGAATGAAGCGTTAATAGAAGCGCTAAATAATGGCGCTAAACACGCCATTTTTTTTGTTTGCGAAAAGCAGTGGCAACAGCACCAAGCAGCGCCAATACAAATTGATTTACTAAAGCGACGTGTAACTTATTTGCAAGAGCAACTTGCCAATTTCGGCATCACGCTTAATGTAATAAACGCTCCTAACTTTAGTGATTGTGAATCTGAGCTACTTTCGTTTTGTGAAACTCATGATATTCAGCATATTATTGCTAATACAGAATATGAGCTTAACGAAGTAAATCGAGACAAGGCGGTTTTGGCACAATGTGACAAACGTTCCATTACTTTTACATTATACGAAGGAGATTTAATTGCGCCTGTTGGTAGCGTTAAAAACCAAAGTAATGAAATGTATAAAGTATTCACACCATTTAAACGCGCATGGTTAAAACAGTATCAAGATACTCACTTTAGC
>NZ_NTLW01000287.1:0-24330 GCF_002632075.1 Pseudoalteromonas sp. ESRF-bin5
AAACTAAAATAGAGGTAAATATGAAAAAACTAATTAAATTTTTAACCGTAATCAGTGTCGTTTTTAGTAGTGCGGTATTTGCGCATGTGCATCTTGAAAAAAGTGTGCCTGCTGATAATGCAATGCTAATGAATCCTCCAGAAGAGTTAACTTTGGTGTTCACCAAAGAGGTACGTGTTGTAAAAGTTTCATTGGCCAATAAACAAGGCGAAGAATTTAAATTTGGATTCGAGCCTTCTAAAGTCGCTACTAGCAAATTTACATGGAAACTACCTAAATTAGCTCCTGCAAACTATGCTGTGGATGTAACCTTCTTAGGTAACGATGGTCATAAAATGAAACATAGCTTCGGCTTTATGGTTCACTAAAATAGGCGGTGTGATTGATATGGAAATGTATATCTGGAATACAGTCATTGTACTGTCAAAAATTGTATTTTACGTCGGCTTTGCCTGTATTGCTGGTTATACATTTTTCAGGCAAATATTTGAGAATAATGAATCTCATACTAATACTGTAATAGCGAATTTAACGTGGACAAGAACTTATATAGCTATGGCTTTGATCGCTAATATTACTTGGTTCTTTGCCAGTACTGGTGCAATGGCAGAAGAGGGAATTCAGGGGGCGATAGACGCTGATATATTGGCTATTATGTGGGACTCCTCTGTCGGCACTGGAGCTTTGCTTCGAGCGCTTGGGCTAGTTACCGCAATAATCGCTTTAGCTTTAAGGTTCAAACTCGCTGTGAACTCGTACTTAAAACAAAGCGCTTTAATGTTGAGTTTATTAATCCTTGCATACTCATTCACGTTACTGGGTCATATTTCTGAGTTAGGCACAATTGAAAAAGGCTTGCTTATTTTGCATGTGCTCGTTATGGCATGGTGGTTTGGGGCGTTATTGCCACTAAAACAGGCTTGCCATCAGCTAAGTTATGCAGAACTTCATTTGCTGATGGAAAGCTTTGGCAAACAAGCAAGTTTTACATTGAGCCTATTGTTGGTAGCAGGCCTCTGGCTCGTGATTCAATTGGTCGGAAGTCTTGATGCACTAATAAGCTCAAGTTACGGACAAACACTGTTGTTTAAATTGGCCCTTGTAGTGTCTATTTTGGCACTTGCTGCTAAACATAAACTAATACTCGTTCCACAACTTAAAAATAGTCAAGGCAGAGAGGCTTTATCTAAATCTATCTCGATAGAAATGGTAGTAGCTTTTGCCATTTTATCTGTAACGGCTGGGCTTACTAGTGTTGTTGGCCCTGCAAATTAAAACCTAAAAGAGAGAATGAAAATGAAAACAATAAATATATTACTCGTTTTATTAATGACGTTTAGTTTCGCAGCAAACGCTCATGGTGATAAGAACAAAGACAAAGGTTTGTTTAAAGGTATAGATACCCCTGCCGCAAAAGTTGTTTTGGCATTTCATCAAGCACTTGAAACTGGCAATCAAAAACAGGCTAGAGCGCAGTTAGCGGATGATGTCACCATTTTCGAGGGAGGCCGCGTTGAAAGGAGCGCTGATGAATATGCTCATCATCATATGTTGTCGGATATGAAGTATTTAGCAGCGATGAAGAGCGACACACTTGAACATCAAGTGACGATACTTGGAAATACCGCTATCTCTGCGTCGCGTAGTCAAACTACAGGTACTCATAAAGGTGTTGAACGCGATTATCAAGGCATGGAAACGATGGTGCTGGAAAAACAAAATGGTGAATGGAAGATTAAGCACATTCATTGGTCACATTAATTTATTGGTTAAATAACGGAGTACAAAATGAGAATTAAAAGTCCATTACATCAAGTTTCTACGCCACGTAGACGCTTTGTACAAGGTGTAATTGCTGGCGGTGTATTAGCTGCTTTTCCAAGTGTTCTTCATGCAGCTTCATCTTTGATTGCTGGAACTTCAACAGGTACTGCGCCCGAACTAAGTGGAGAAGTAATAGATTTAGTGATAGATGAGTCACCCGTAAACTTCACAGGTGTTGTAAGAATGGCTACAACAATCAATGGCTCAATACCAGCTCCTACCTTGCGCCTCAGAGAAGGTGATGACGTTACTATCAGGGTAACTAATAAATTATCAGTGCCGAGTTCAATTCATTGGCATGGGATCATTCTTCCGTATCAAATGGATGGCGTACCGGGTATTAGCTTTAAAGGTATAATGCCGGGTGAAACCTTTGTTTATAAATTTAAGCTGCAACAAAGCGGCACATATTGGTATCACTCACACAGTGGCTTTCAAGAAATGACAGGTATGTACGGCGCATTAATTATTGAGCCAAGAGAAAAGGATATTATTAGTGCTGACAATGAGCATGTCATCCAATTGTCTGATTGGACTGATGATGACCCAATGGATTTGTTTCGCAAGTTAAAAGTACAGGGCGATGTATTTAACTTTAATCAACCTACTGTTCCAGAGTTTTTTGATGACATTTCAAATAGCAGCGTTTCAAATGCGCTACAACGCCGGGAAATGTGGAATAAAATGAGAATGAACCCTACAGATCTTGCAGACTTATCAGCATCTGCAATGACTTTTTTAATGAATGGTTGTGCGCCTTTGACAAACTGGCGTGGAATGTTTAAAGCTGGCGAAAAGGTTAGGCTTAGATTTATTAACGGTTCTAGCAATACGTTTTTTGATGTAAGAATACCTGAGCTGAAGTTAACAGTTGTACAAGCTGATGGACAAAATGTTGAACCTGTGACAGTAGATGAATTTAGATTTGGTCCCGGTGAAACTTATGATGTACTTGTCGAGCCAAAAAATGATGCATATACGATTTTTGCACAAAGCATGGATCGCTCAGGTTATGCTAAAGGTACTTTATCAATGGCACCTAACGTTGATGCACCAGTACCTTCTTTAGACCCCGTTGAGTGGTTAACGATGACAGATATGATGGGCAATATGACCCATGATAGTGTGCATTCTACAATGGCTGATACGGCAGGTATGTCGGGCATGAATTCTAATAAAATGGATCATAGTGCAATGGGTCATGGAGCGATGGCAATGGATCATAGTAAACATGGAATGACTAAAAACCCATTAGCTGTTGCTAGCACTAAAGTGCGTCATGCAAAAACAGAGTATGGAGCTTCTGTTGATATGCGTGTTGATATGCCTAGAACAAACCTTGATGATCCCGGTATAGGTTTACGTAAAAATGGACGCCGTGTTTTAACACTTGCAGATTTACATTCTCTTGAGGGAATTACAAACCAGCAAGAGCCAGAGGCTGAAATTGAATTACATTTAACTGGAAACATGGAGCGTTATAGCTGGTCATTTGATGGCTTGGAATTTGGAAAAAGCACGCCAGTTCACATGAAGAATAATCAACGTTTAAGAGTTATTTTACAAAACGATACAATGATGACACATCCCATGCACCTGCATGGTATGTGGAGCGATTTGGAGAATGAAAAAGGTGATGTACAGGTTCGTCGCCATACTATCCCTGTACAACCAGCGCAAAGAATTAGTTTTTTAACAACACCTCATGACGTAGGTCGCTGGGCATGGCATTGCCATTTATTATTCCACATGGATGCAGGTATGTTTAGAGAGGTAGTTGTATCATGAAAAAATTAATACTAACCAATACGTTAAGACTATTATTAATAGGTTTGCCCCTTATAAGTGTATCTGTATCTGTATCTGCAAAAGATGAGATGACTGAGATGGGTGATTCTAAAATGCAAGCACAAGGTGGAGATGCACCTAAAGATGCTAGAGACCCCCATGCTTATGCAGCAGGTACAACTTTGACTGAAGGCCCTTATGCACTCAGTAGCGACAAACGACTGACTTTGGCAGATGAGCATTCATTTTACGCGCTACTAGGGGATCGTCTTGAATATAATGAGCAAACAAACGCAGGTGTTTTTGACTTTCAGGCATGGTATGGCACTACTTTTGATAGATTAGTCATCAAAACTGAAGGAGATTTTAGCGAAGGTAATTTAGAGGAGAACCAAACAGATTTTCTATGGGGCCACGCAATATCTGCTTATTGGGATACACAAGTCGGTATTCGACTTGATTACAATAACGAAGGTGAAAACCGCAAATGGCTAGCTTTTGGTTTACAAGGTCTAGCCCCCTACTGGTTTGAAATTGATATGACTGCGTATTTAGGAGAGCAAGGTAATAGTGCATTTTCGATCGAAGCTGAGTATGAGCTATTACTTACTCAAAAGTTAATTGTTCAACCACGAGCAGAGTTGACGCTTTACGGTAAGGATGACGTCCAAAATAACCTTGGTAGTGGCTTGTCTAGCAGTGCTATTGGTTTTCGGGTTCGTTATGAGTTTACCCGCCAGTTTGCTCCCTATGTTGGCGTTGAGTGGACAAATAAATTTGGTAATACAGCCGACTTTGCGAAGTTAAATGGGCAAAGTACTCGTGATACTGCTTTTGTTGCAGGTATCAAGTTCTGGCTCTGATATGAAGAAATACTATATTGACTTGATGAGAGCTACCGCAACTATATTGATGGTAGCTTTCGTTTTTTGGGATTTAAACCATTTTAGTTATGTTAGGAAAGGCCTAGCTAATAGTTTTTTTGGAAAGAACTAAGAGCAGTAATAGTAAGCTACTTCTTGTTTTCAGTCGGTGCCAGTCTGGTGTATACCTATCAAGGTGGAATATCAGCTAAGAAGTAAAGTTGGCGAATGGTTAAGGTTAAAGAGTAAAGGCAAAAAACATCGCCATTGAAAGACGTACAATAGGCCATTTTATCACTTTTGATGAACGGGAATTGGATGTGCCCGGGATAGAACCGATTGTTGCAAAGTACTGCGCTTAAAGCTGAACAATTGGAAAAATGATCCCTTACTCAACACCTAGTTATGAGCGTAGGGTTTTTATTTCTTTTAATGGTGCTCATGCTTGGCTTCAATCTCATGAGTATAAATTAGACACCCCTTTTATACTTGTGAAGTTTAAGCTGTTTAAAAAAGTAAAAAGTAAAAAGTAAAAAGTAAAAAGTAAAAAGTAAAAAGTAAAAAGTAAAAAGTAAAAAGTTTAGGTTTTAGTTCAAAGGTTGATCAAGATCATAAAATTATTTTTATAAAGTGGCTAATATTGTAGGTGATAAATAAGGAATTAAAATGTTTGGACTTTTCAGGTGGTTTAAAATAGTAATAATAACTGTGTTGCTTACGCAGCATGGCTTTGCTATTGCTAAACCAATGAATTGTGAAGAGCATCATAATGGCTCATCCGACACGCATATTATACAACCAAGCAAAAATATGCATCATCAATCAATGATTGACAATAGTCACTATCACACTGAAAATTCGCAAGATTCTAAAAACCGTCATGGTGATGAAGACTGTGAAAAATGTAAAGCTGGTGATTGTGTTTGTTGTGAAGGCGGTTTTTGTACAAGCTTTCATTTAAATGCCTATCTTGTGGAAGCGCAAGACGAAGGTATTTGCAATATTCATTCTGAGCTAATTCTACAGCGTACACCCCTACCAAAATCTGGTATCCATCTCTTACTTTATCGTCCACCAATTATTGGCTAATCACAGGATCAGTGCGTCTTTTTTTCGCCACTCCCATCAAAAATAGAATGACTTATTCATTGATTTAAATAATCAATTGTTTTGAACGATTAGTACGATATTTGGAAAGGCATTATGAAAATGCTCAAGTTATTGCCATTTACAGTAATTAATACTGTCGATTTTGGCCGAGATTCCTCTTTTTACCAAAAATTAGTTTTTAGCTTTTGCATTATTAATCACGAATAATCACTTGACCTGTGTCTTAGACACAGGTCTAAGCTGTAGGTGAGATTACAAACTTAGGTGAAGAACTAAGGAGTGAACATGAAAGTTGCAGAGCTGGCAAAAAGCCTTGGAACGACTGCTGATACGGTGCGCTATTACTCGCGATTGGGATTGTTAAAACCTGCTAAGTCAGTGAACGGCTACAAGTCATACTCGAATAAAGAAGTATCGAGACTTAAATTCATTTTAAGTGCCAGAAACCTTGGTTTTTCTGTTGCAGATATCAAGGAAATTATTAATGAATCTGAAGATGGTAAAAGTGCGTGCCCATTAGTCAGAAGCCTGATCAAAGAGCGGCTTGAAGAAACAGAAAAGCAGTTTCAAGCAATGTTGGCACTTCGAGGAAAAATGTCTTCTGCGCTTTCTCGATGGGAAGAAATGGAAGACAAAGCACCGACTGCAAACATGGTTTGTCATCTCATCGAAAACTTTGAGCAAATAAAAAAAGCATAGGAGGAAAAAGGGTGGCTACTAACACAAATATAAAAACTGAATCAGGCTGTTGCTGTCAGGCAAAAGCTCAATCCTCTTCGTGTAAAAGTAAGGAGAATACGTTGGAGAAAGTATCACATAACCAACAGCTTATCATTGAAGGTGCTGGGTGTGCTAGCTGTGTAGGCAAAATTGAAGGGGCGTTGAAGGCAACTCTTGGAGTCGTCAGTGCGGAAATGAATTTTGCTGATAGGACAGTAACAGTTTATGGGACAGCTAAAACAAAAGAATTGATCAAAGCTGTTGAGTCAGTGGGGTATAACGCGAAGCCAATTGATGATAGCTCAGCAACAGATGCGCTTGATGAGAAAGAGGCGGCTGATTGGGCATATTATAAGAAGCTAATGCGCGATACGTTTATTGCCCTTTCACTCGGCGTTCCTTTGATGATCTACAGCATTGTAGTTGGAGAAATGACGGTTGAAACAAACCTTGAACGAATTTCTTGGTTGGTTGTAGGCATTTTAACTTTTGGTGTTATGTATTTTTCAGGCAAGCATTTCTATGTAGGAGCATGGAAGAGCTTCAAAAATCATTCAGCCAATATGGACACCCTAATTGCTTTAGGAACAGGCACGGCTTGGTTGTATTCGATGGTTGTCGTGTTTGCACCTGACGCTGTTCCATTGATGGCACGGCATGTTTATTTTGAAGCTACCGCCATGATCATTGGCTTAATTGATTTAGGTTTAGCATTAGAAATCAAAGCCAGAGGTAAAACCTCTGAGGCCATTAAACGTCTTATCGGCTTGCAAGCCAAAACAGCAACCGTGGTTCGTGACAACAAAGAAGTTCAGATAGGTATTGAGCAGGTTTTATTTAACGATATTGTGAAGGTAAAACCGGGTGAAAAAATTCCCGTCGATGGCGTGGTATTGGAAGGACACACCTCTATTGATGAGTCCATGCTGACAGGCGAACCTATGCCTGCTGAAAAAGCTGAAGAAGATGAGGTTGTCGCAGGTACTTTGAACAAATCAGGCATGATTTTATTTAGAGCCACACGCGTTGGTAAAGACACGGCGCTTGCACAGATCATCAATATGGTGAAACGAGCACAAAATTCAAAACCGCCGATTGGCCGTTTGGCCGATGTTATTTCAGCTTTTTTCGTACCTGTCGTGATGATTACCTCTGTGTTAAGTGCGCTAGCATGGCTTAACTTTGGACCTGAGCCAGCCATTGCTTTTGCCATCGTTTCAGCAACTACTGTGCTTATTATTGCCTGCCCGTGTGCTTTAGGCTTGGCAACACCCATGTCTGTCATGGTGGGAGTAGGAAAAGCAGCAGAAGCCGGAGTGCTTATTCGCAACGGTGAGGCACTGCAAACCGCCTCTAAAATCACTGCCATGATTTTAGATAAAACGGGCACTATTACTGAAGGGGCACCTAAGGTAACCGATATTATTTTAGCAAAAGCTACTGACGAAAAAGACGTACTACAGCTTGCAGCAAGTTTAGAAAGCGGCTCAGAGCATCCTTTAGCGCAAGCGATTGTTGAAAGTGCGTTAGATCAGGATATTGAGTTACTAAAAATTGAAGCCTTTAACGCCATTACGGGTTTTGGTGTAGAAGCAAGCTGCAACAACAAAGCCCTGCTTTTCGGAAACGATAAACTAATGAAGTTAAAAGGCATAGACCTCACAGGCTTTGTTGAACAAGCACAGTCTTTAGCCAAAGAAGCCAAAACACCTATGTACTTTGCTGTAGATGGTGAACTTGCAGCAATCATTGCTGTTGCAGATCCTATCAAGTCAGACTCAATCTCTGCTATCAAACGGCTTCAGGCTAATGGTATACGCGTCATCATGTTAACGGGTGATAACAAGGAAACCGCTGCCGCCGTAGCTAAAAAAGTGGGTATTAGTGAGTTTCTTGCTGAAGTGCTGCCAGAAGATAAAGCCAACAAGGTGAAAGAGCTACAAGAAGGCGGCGAAATTGTTGGTATGACAGGAGATGGCATCAACGATGCTCCTGCGCTAGCGTTAGCCGATGTTGGCTTCGCCATAGGCACAGGGACTGATGTAGCTATCGAAAGTGCTGACATTACCCTAATGCGTGGTTCACTTCATGGCCTTGCTGATGCCATAGCGGTAAGCAAAGCTACTTTACGAAATATCAAACAAAACTTGTTTGGCGCGTTTGTCTATAACGTAGCCGGGATTCCTTTTGCTGCGGGGGTTCTATATCCCTTCTTTGGCATTCTGCTTAGCCCTGTAATTGCAGGTGCTGCAATGGCGTTTTCGTCATTGACTGTAGTGTCAAATGCAAATCGACTTCGCTTTTTTAAAGCAAAAGAGCATTAAGGAGAATCACAATGATGGTTATTAACTTATTAGGCTTAATGTTAATCGCGCTGATTGTTTGGTGGTTTTGGCTATATAAACCCAATAAAACAATCGTTCAAGGTAATGAAGTACTCATTGAAGTGAGGGATGGTGTGTATTCCCCATCCTCAATTCAGGTGTCTGCTAGCCAACCTGTCACTCTGAAGTTTATGCGCAAAGATCAATCCCCCTGCGCTGAAACAATGCTTATTCCTTCATTGGATATAAGCGAACAGCTTAAATTAAATGAAATTACTCAAATTACCCTATTGAACTTATCACCGGGAGAGCATGAGTTTCACTGTCAGATGCAAATGTATCGCGGTGTCTTAAAAGTCGTTTAGGAGGGCAATATGAAAAATCAACACACTAATTTTTGGTCAACACCTACAGGCTGGGCTGCACTGGCACTTATTGCCGCAGTGACCTACTTCTTAGTGCTTGAGCATGGTCAACATATGCTGCAATTTCTTCCCTACTTGATTTTATTGCTATGCCCCTTGATGCACGTATTTATGCATGGCAGTCATGGTAAACATGGTCACGATCATTCACATGCGCCTGATGAAAAAAAGGAAGAGAGCTCTTAAGAACTCACGGATAAAAATGCAGCCTATCACGATGGCTACATACAAGGGTTAGAAAAGGCACGTAAGGAATCACATAAAAAGGAGAGCAGTGATGAATGAAACATATGATTATGGCTTATGGTCAATGGTGATACTGAACTCAGCAATTTTTATCTTTTTTGCCTTTAGTTTTGTCAAACCAAAAACATCAACTGATTGGAGAAGTCTAAGCGCGTTCTCTGCCTTTATTGTTGCCCTATTTACTGAAATGTATGGCTTTCCTTTAACTATCTATTTTCTGTCGGGGTGGCTGACGGAGACCTATCCAGAAGTAAATTTCTTTGCGCATGAAAATGGGCATTTATTACATACTTTCTTTGGATTTCAAGGTGATGCCCATTGGGACCCATTTCATATAGTGAGTATGGTGTTTATTGTTGCAGGTTTCTTTATGTTGTCTTCAGCATGGAATGTATTGCATCACGCGCAAAAACATCATCAATTGGCTACAACTGGATGGTATGCAAGGTGTCGCCACCCACAGTATGTAGCTTTCATTCTAATCATGTTCGGCTTTTTATTGCAGTGGCCGACAATTCCAACACTTGCGATGTTTCCGATCTTAGTCGTTGTTTACGTCGAGCTAGCGAAACGCGAAGAAGCACAAGCGATTGCTGAGTTTGGTTCGGAGTACCACAGGTATATGGAATCGACACCGAGTTGGATCCCAAATTTTAATAAAAGTGTAGAAGGTAAAAATCATGAAAACGTTAACTAAATCAATTTTATTTATTAGTTCACTACTGATAACCACTAGCTCATTTGCCCAAAACAATGAGCATAAACATGAAGGTGCGAACAAAGCTGATATGCATCAAGGCATGGCAATACCACATGAGAACATGGGAGAAATGCACAAAAAGATGATGGAAATGAAAAAGGAAGTCCATGTCATTAAAACTGAAAAAGATCCTGAAAAGCAACAGCAGATGATGGTTGAACATCACCGTTCAATGATGAAGATGATGCAATCCATGCATAAAAACATGGAAGAAATGCCAATGCATCAACAAATCAAGATGGCTGAACATCATTTAGAAATGATGGGGAACATGATGCCGCAGATGAACCGCAAAATGGAAGAAATGAAAGATAGCAATCAACAGCATTCACACAAACATTAGGAGAAAAATTATGAGCGATTTAAATCATAGAGTTGGCGTTAGAGAGCAAAATTTAGTTGTTCGAAATCTAAAGCTTAGCAATGTCACAGAAGAAAGCTGTGACGAGTTAGTAAAAGAAATAGATCAGCTTTTTGGTATAGATGAAGTTAGTTACAACATCAAAGAAGGTGAAATACACCTTGCCTATGATGCCGCAAACGTAAGCCTTGATGGGATTGAGGAGGTAATCCGTAAGTATGGCGCAGATGTTCATAATGATTGGTGGACACATACTAAAGAAAGTTACTATAAATTTGTTGATCAGAACATCAAAGATAACTCTGTTCATAAGCCTTGGAGTTGTCATCAAGCACCTTCGGGGGCTGGCCGGAAAAACAAATGAATTCATAAAAAAGTGTATAGATAATTAGTTAGTCAAATGAGGTAACAGTGATGAAAACACCCTATATAAAAGCTCTTTTATTGCTTACATTCGGTTTATATTTAGTGGGTTGTTCCAATACCACTTTTTATCATAAATACATGGTGAGAGGTCAGGTAGTAGAAAGTTCTGATAATCGAACTCTAATCTGTATTGGTGCTAAGCATGGCGCAGAGGTTGGGCAAAAATACAGTGTTATTAGATTCCATGAAAGAATAGTATTGAGTGAAGGTGAAGATCCCTACACTATCGAAAAGGTAGGAACGGTACAAATTACTAAAATTGTGAATGATCATTTCGCAACTGTAAAGCTAGTGTCTGGTGACATTGCAGCGAAAGATATGGTGGAACTTGAAAACTAATAAAGTGGTGGCGAAAGCCACCACAAGAGCATAACAATAAAACTTAATGAAAAAACTTTAGTGTTATTTTGTACAACCTTTGAGATTGTTTGCTCAGTTCTGGTTATCTTGATGCCAGTACGACAGAAAAAATGTTACATATGAATTAGAAAGGTATGGGCTGGCATCCTAAATAGCTGTTCCAAATAGTAGATCACCCGAGGAAGGGAACTCAATGCGGTTTGCGCGATCAGATCAGTCGCCAAACATAACCAATCAACAACCGCATTGAGTATGAACAAAATAGCATTTTTATACGGCGCAGAAACCCGCCGCTTGAAGAAAATTGTACATAAAACCCGAGATAAAGACCTGTGCCGCCGGGCAAATGCGGTGTTATTGGTGCTAAAAGGTGAAACCAAGTCGCAAGTAGCCCGTGTTTTGCAAGCAGGCCGTTCATCAGTAAACCGGTGGGTAACCTGGTATGAAGCAGCAGGTATAGATGGCCTTAAAACCAAGGGTGCTGGGCGACCACCAAGTCAGCCCAAAGGCTTTATCTGCGGTGTTTTAAAACTGTTGGTGAACCATGTACCCAGGACACTGGGTTATCAGCGGTCGCGTTGGAGTAGTGAATTATTCGCACTGCTACTGCATAAGCTTTACCGTATCGTTATTCATAGCTCAACTCTCAGGCGGTGGTTGCCACAAGTCGGCATCGTCTGGCGTCGTGCGGCACCGACGCTGTATATCCAAGACCCAGATAAAGAAGCTAAGTTAGCAGCCATGCGGGAGGCACTTGAAAATTGCAGCGTGGACCATCCGGTGTTTTATCAGGATGAGGTGGATATCCACCTGAATCCGAAGATTGGTGCCGACTGGGGCTTTAAAGGTAAACAGCGTAAGGTAGCTACACCCGGCCAGAATAAGAAACACTATCTGGCGGGGGCACTGCACAGCCAGACAGGACAAATCAGTTATGTTGGTGGTGAGCGCAAGACCAGTGATTTGTTTATTGCGCTGTTGGAGCAACTGAAAGGGCAATACCGGCGAGCGAAAAGTATCACGCTAATTGTGGATAATTACATCATCCATAAGAGCAAAAAAACGCAGAAATGGCTGAATGAGAACCCAAAGTTCAAGCTCTTGTTTTTACCGGTATACAGCCCGTGGCACAACAAAATTGAAAAGCTATGGCATGCGTTGCATGAAACGATAACCCGTAACCATCAGTGTAAGAACATGGATGACTTACTGGAGCAGGTATACCACTTTATGGACACAGCGGCTCCGTTCCCAGGTGGCAAGCATGGCTTGAAGCAGGTGTATCACAATTAGGATCAGTTATTTAGTCAGCAGTAAATCCCTAGCATGGACTTGCATCTGGCACCAAACTCTACGCAGTTCTTTTCCATGTGCCGCGCAAAAACTTTAGCTCAAAACCGTTCAGTATTCGGTAATGCTGAAGTGAACGTTGATGTCCGCTATTCGCTCTTTGCCGAAGTTTGGCTAAGTGCCATGAGCAGTCATTCATGATTAACTCGTTTCTGCCCCAAAACGTGTTGAGGCGAATGCCTCAAAAGAGCGAAAACCAGTCATTGTAGTTCGAGCAATTTTACTTCGTATTGATATACTAATGTCATGATTAAAGTTGATTTTATGGTTGGACGATGAAAACAATAGGCAAGTTGGCTAAAGAACTTGATATAGGCGTAGAAACTATACGGTTTTATGAGCGGGAAGGCTTGATAAAACAGCCTCAAAAACCTCAAAATGGTTATCGTGTCTATGACGACTCAATCACCAAACAATTACAATTCATCTGTAAGGCCAAAGCACTTGGCTTTACTCTAAAAGAAGTGGCTTCATTGATGTCAATGGATGGCGATTGTGCCAAAGTAGAATCCCTAGGCTTGCTGAAATTGAACGTAATTCAAAATAAGATAGCTGACCTTCAACGCTTAGAAGTCGTCATAAAAGAAATGACTAATTCATGCCGCAACAATAACGATCAATCCCACTGCCCAATAATCGATTCGCTAAAATAGTATTGACTCCGTACCTACCTACGGAGTTCATACTCAAATCATTCAAATAATGTTAGACGTTAAAAATGATTAATAAGATTTTAGATAAAGTTAGCTCAGGTGGTGTTTGGCTTGCGGCTCTTAGTTGTACGGGGTGCTTCCCCGCACTCGGCTCGTTAGCATCAGCATTAGGATTAGGCTTTCTCTCTCACTTTGAGGGAATTGCTGTAAATACCTTGTTACCTATATTTGCAACTCTGGCATTGTTGGTAAATTTGTATAACTGGTATAAAAACCAAAATCATGCGAGAGGTATTCTTGGGGTTATTGGCCCTATAGCGGTTTTGTTAACCCTCTATCCACTATGGCAATACGAATGGAGCACTTATTTGTTTTATGTAGGTATTTGTTTGATGATTGTAATGTCCGTATTAGACATTGTTAAACCTTTGAAGGAGCAAACATGCAAAGTATAGAGTTAAATTCTACCATTACTTGCCCTGAGTGTGGCTTCAGTAAAACTGAAGAAATGCCAACCAACGCTTGCCAGTGGTATTATGAATGTGAATCTTGCAAAGTTCTCCTAAAGCCTTTGAAAGGCGATTGTTGCGTATATTGCTCTTATGGAACAGTGAAATGCCCGCCAATTCAAGAAGGTCAAAGTTGTTGCGATAGCTAAATGACAGTCTATTAATGGCAATGAGAAGGCATAAAAAGAAATAGTGAAATGTCAGCAATCGTATCATTGCAGCCTTTATCACTAAGTCACTCAAGGGCTGCTTTTGGCACAAACCAGAAATAGCTTCCAATGAATTCTGTATTTAAATTTTAGGTTTAAGCTGGGCTCTAATTAATAAATCATAATCTAATTGCAACACCTTGCTTAAATTCAAATTATTCTTAAGTTAACGCAAATTTTCAATTTAACTGGTGCTGGCCTAATAAAGGCTCATATGAGAACCAAATAGCCAACTTATTAAATGGAAACTAAAAAATGTGGCTGTTAAAAGGTTTATACTAACTAAAAAGTAACTACTCTTAGCTATGACTCAGTTTTCTCTTTATAGTCACACAAATCCTCGATTATACAGCTTCCACATTTTGGTTTTCTCGCTGTACACGTATAGCGCCCATGTAAAATAAACCAATGATGGAGGTTAAACATAAACTCTTTTTTATTTGGCGTATTTTTAATTATGGCCTGTTCTGTCTGCTCAACAGTTTTACCTTTAGCGTAACCCGAACGGTTTGCAAGACGTTGGATGTGAGTATCTACTGCTAAAAAGTATCTACCTTCATTATCCTTTAGCCAGCCGAAGGCGGTGTTGAGTACCACATTTGCTGTTTTTCGACCTACGCCGGGTAGGGCTTCTAGGGCTTCGCGGTTTTCAGGTACGATGCTATCATGTTTATCTACCAATATTTGGCACATTTTATAAACGTTGGCAGCTTTAGAATTAAATAAGCCTATGGTTTTTATATAATCACGGAGTTTATCGTGGCCTATATCTAAAATGGCTTGTGGTGTATTAGCAACAGGGAATAGTTTTCGGGTTGCTTTATTAACACCAACATCAGTGGCTTGCGCTGACAGTGTGACAGCAACAAGCAACTCGAACGGGCTTGAATATTCAAGCTCCGTTTCTGGGTTTGGGTTGTTATCGCGCAAGCGTGTAAGTATTTGGTAGCGTTTTTCTTTATTCATATAACTTAAACGTACTTACTTAAAAAGCAGTACGTTTCCCCTTAAGTTAAACTGGTAACACGTGCACGAGGGCCTTTTTCGGCTTCTGGCGGTGCAATTTGTTTTGATTTTATTTGTGCATCAATCACATTTTTAGCGGCTATGAGCAACCCAAGCCCTAAAAATGCGCCAGGTGGTAAAATAGCAAGCAAAAACTGATTGTCAAAGCTAAACACTTCAATGCGTAAACTTTGTGCCCACGGACCCAGTAATAAATCGGCACTGTCGAATAACGTACCTTGGCCAATGAGTTCTCGCATTGCACCCAGTACAACGAGTACAAGCATAAATCCAAGTCCCATCATTAATCCGTCAAAGGCAGATAAATGAATTGGATTTTTTGATGCGTACGCTTCGGCGCGGCCTATAATTGCGCAGTTAGTTACAATTAGTGGAATAAATATGCCCAGCGATTGATAAAGTCCAAATGTGTAGGCGTTCATCAGTAATTGAACAATGGTTACAAACCCTGCAATGATCATTACAAAAACGGGAATACGTATATCTTTTGGTACCCAGTTTCGTACAATAGAAACGCTTATATTTGATCCAATTAATACCAAAAGTGTTGCAAGGCCCAAGCCCAGTGCGTTTGTAACAGTCGATGTCACAGCAAGCAACGGACAAAGCCCTAAAAGTTGAACAAGAGCAGGGTTGTTTACCCACATCCCCTCTTTGTAAAGTGTTTTTAATTCACTCATTGGGTTACCTCTTCACACTGGCTATTTGGGGCTGTAAAAATAGTATCAAACTCATTTTGCGCAAATAATACGGCGTTTTTAACCGAATTTACAACTGCACGAGGCGTAATTGTTGCTCCAGTGAACTGATCAAATTGGCCGCCATCCTTTTTCACAGCCCAGCGGTTATCGTCTTCACTGTGCACCGTTAAGCCTTTAAATGTGGTGATCCATGATGACTTTTTAATTTCTATTTTGTCGCCTAACCCTGGTGTTTCTTCGTGTTTAGTGGTTCGCACACCCGCTACAGTTCCATCGCGTAATATGGCGGTTAAAAGCTTTATATCGCCACTGTAACCGTTTGGTGTTACGTGCCTAACAACAAGGGCGACTGGTTGGTTATTTTTTCGTGCACGGTAGATAACTTGCGAATTATATGGTCCTAGTCGTTCATCTTTAATAACGATACAGTCTTTCGACAAGTCATTGTCGTAGGTGTTAGGGTCAAGTACTTCGTGCAATTGTGATGTTAAGTATAGTTGCTCTTGCTCTGCAATTTTATCAGCCGTTAGTGCATCAATAGTTGCCACTAGCCCAGTAGTTACAAGGGCGAACGCAGTTAAAATAGCGCCGTTTTTTGCCATAGATGAAACAATCATTTTACTGCTCCATGGCCATAAGTTCGTGGCTGTGTGTAGTAGTCAATAAGTGGTACTGCAATATTTAGCAATAGTACTGCAAAGGCAACCGCATCAGGAAAACCACCAAAGGTACGAATTAAATAAACAAATAACCCAATTAGTGCACCGTAAATCAAGCGACCTTTATTTGTGGTTGAGGCCGAGACTGGGTCGGTTGCAATAAAAAATGCGCCCATCATAGTTGCGCCACTTAGCAAGTGAAATACAGTACCCGGCTCTGTGCCCGGTGCCGCTATGTAACCAATAGCACTGCATAATGCTAAGCTACCAATAAAACTGACAGGAATATGCCAGTTAATTACTTTTTCTTTTAGTAAATACAACCCGCCAGCTAAAAAACCAAGGTTAACCCACATCCAACCTTGGCCTGCCCATTCGTTAAAAATAGGCTTTTGCATGCTTTCGCTCACTGTTAAACCATGAGCTACATCTGTTTTGATAGTGTCTAGTGGCGTTGCCATTGTAGTGCCATCAACACCAGCACGTACTTGATCTAAGCTATAACCAGTAGAGGTAAAGTCCGTAAAAATAAGCCGTAATTGTTCTGTAAAGCCAATAGGGTTACTTGCTAGATCTGTAACAGGTAACCACGCAGTCATTTGCACAGGGAACGATACCAGTAGCAAAACATAAGCTGCCATAGCGGGGTTAAATAGGTTAAAACCTAAGCCACCATAAAGCTGCTTTACAATCACTATGGAAAATAAACAACCAATAATAACAATCCACCACGGTGCAAATGGTGGAATACTCAAGGCAAGTAACACCGCGGTTAACCATGCGCTGCCATCACTTAATGCAGGCCAAACAGGGCGCTTACGTATTAGCATTACTGCTGCTTCAAAAGCTGTGACAGCCACAAAAGCAAGGACGAGTTGAATAAGTACACCTGTACCAAAAAAGAAAACTTGAGCAATGAGTCCAGGAATACACGCAGCAATAACGGTTAGCATTAATCGTGTTAGCGATTTATGGCTATGATTATGCGGCGAACTGGCCATGGTTAATTTCATGACTGATCATTTCCTTCTTTTTGTAACTTTTTGGCTTTGGCGCGAGCAATAGCGGCGGCCACTGCAGCTTTTTTCTTTTCGGCGGCGGTTTGTTCTGGGGTAGCTTCACTTGGCGTTTCAGGCTCAGTTATCGCCACTTGATCAGTATCTTCATCGCTTTGTGTTTGCTGCGCCTCTTTTGCCGCTTTTTTAGCTTTAGCACGGGCAATAGCAGCCGTTACAGCCGCTTTTTTGTTCTCTGCTGGTGAGTCTGCTTCTGAGCTTTCAGATTTAACATTGTCTGCTTGTTCTACAGTACTGTTCGATTCGTCCAATTGTTCTATTTTATCAGCTTCTTTAGCGGCTTTTTTAGCTTTAGCACGAGCAATTGCAGCGGCTACAGCCGCTTTTTTATCATCAGTAGATGCTGTTGTATCGGCATCACCTATATTAGCTTGAGCACCTTGTGCTTGCGCTGCCTTTTTAGCTTTAGCACGTGCAATTGCGGCGGCTACGGCCGCATTTTTGTCATCATTAGGCGCTGCTGTATCGGCATCATCTGTATTTGCTTGAGCCCCTTGTGCTTTAGCTGCTTTTTTAGCTTTAGCGCGTGCAATCGCGGCAGCTACAGCCGCTTTTTTATCATCAGTAGGCGCTGCTGTATCGGCATCATCTGTATTAGCTTGAGCAGCTTGTGCTGCCTTTTTAGCTTTAGCACGAGCAATTGCAGCGGCTACGGCTGATTTTTTATCATCAGCTGGTGCAGTATTGGCATCATCAGGATTAGTTTGAGCACCTTGTGCTTGCGCTGCCTTTTTAGCTTTAGCGCGAGCAATTGCGGCAGCGACTGCGGATTTTTTGTCGTCAGGGGTTGTAGCGTCTTCAGAAAGCTCTTTTTGCTCTTTATATTTGCGAGCTTGCTCTTTGCGCAGTGCACGCTCTTTAGCGACTTCACTATTATCTGGCTCAATCTCTGTATTTTGGCCTTCAAGTTTTTTGGCTTTTGCGCGAGCTATTGCAGCAGCAACGGCTGACTTTTCATTCCCATCGTTCGATTTGTTTTTAACACGGGCAAGGGCATCCGCTACTTTTTGCTTTTCATCATCAGACTTAGCTGGTGCCTTGCGCTTATGACGATTTTTACGCTCTTCTTGTTCACGCTCTAAACGCTCCTTGCGCGCATCAAAGCGTTCTTTTGCTCTATCTGCTTTTATTTTTTCAGCTTGTTGTTCTTTTATTTCAACTTTAGCCACTCGGTAATATTGCACAAGTGGGATTTCGCTTGGGCACACATACGCACAGGCACCACATTCAATACAATCAAACAGGTTATGTTCTTGAAGTTTGTCGTACTCTTTAGATTTTGCAAACCACTGTAATTGTTGCGGTAGTAACGAAGCCGGGCACGCGTCTGCACACGCACTACAGCGTATACAGGCTTTTTCAGGTCCTGGCTCTGCAAGCTCTTTATGATCAGGGGCTAAAATACAGTTAGTTGTTTTAATTACACCAATCCGTACGGTGGGCAATGTAAAGCCCATCATTGGGCCACCCATTACAACACGTTGTTGTGGTACTGGCGAAAACCCTTGGCAGTCGAGCAGGTGTTTGATTTCTGTACCTAATAAAGCCCATACATTACCTGGTTTGTGTATAGTGTTACCCGTTACTGTAACCACTCGCTCTATAAGAGGTTTCCCTTCATAAACAGCTTGTTGTACGGCATAAAGGGTACCTGTATTGTGCATGAGTACACCAATATCAGCAGGAATTCCCATGCTGGGTACTTCACGATTAGTCAGCAATTTTATTAGTTGTTTTTCGCCACCTGAGGGGTAAACTGTTGGCACGGTTTGAACAATAATTTTGTTGTTATGTTCAGCCGCTTTAGTCATTGCAGCAATAGCTTCTGGCTTATTGTCTTCTATGCCCACAATACAAATTGTTGGGTCTAAAAGTTGCTGCATTAATTCGATGCCTTGGATAATTTCAGCAGCGTGCTCACGCATTAGTGTGTCGTCAGCGGTTATATAGGGTTCACATTCCACAGCATTGACAATGAAGAAGTCTATTTTTTGCTTTGTATCGGCCTTGATATAAGTTGGAAAACCAGCGCCACCCATGCCACTGATACCCGCTTGATGAATTATATCAACTAACTCAGTTTGGCTTAGTGTTTTTGGCTCACTTATTGGGTTAAGTGTGCACCACTCGTCTTTTCCATCAGGCTCAATAACAACACTTAGCTCTGGCAGTGCAGACGGGTGAGCCGAGGGCTTTGGCGCTATTTCTGTAATAACACCCGAACTAGGAGCATGTACTGGTACAGACCAGTTAGCAACGGGTTTAGTTAAGGCTTGACCTTTAAGTACGCGTTGGCCTTTTTCTACAAGTAATTTACCATTAGCGCCAATGTGTTGTTTTAGCGCAACTACAAGTTTGTCAGGTAGTGGAAGGCGAGCAATATTTGCACCGTTAGAAAGTGATTTTTGCTGTGGAGGATGCACGCCGCCAGGAAATTGCCAAACAGTACCTTTTTGTATTTGTTCAAGTAACTTTTCCACTCAAACCTCTAATCTATTTGTGTTACAGGAATAGCATCTAACTGCCATTTCCAGTTTTGTTTTGTTTCAGCAACCGGTAGCATATCAATACAATCTACAGGGCAGGGCTCAACGCATAAATCACAACCTGTGCATTCGTCTATTAAAACAGTATGCATTTGGCGAGTAGCACCTACAATGGCATCTACAGGGCAGGCTTGAATACATTTGGTACAGCCAATACATTCGTCTTCGCGTATGTATGCAACGGTTTTAATTGGCTCGGCTTGCTCTCCACCGGCAAGGGGTTTCTCATCAACGCCCATCAGGCCAGCAAGCTTTTTCATGGTGGCTTCACCACCAGGCGGGCACTTATTAATTTCATCCCCATTGGCAATTGCTTCTGCATAGGGGCGACAGCCTGGGTAACCACATTGACCACATTGCGTTTGCGGTAAAATGGTATCGATTTGTTCAACAATGGGGTTACTTTCTACGCGAAAGCGTATTGCAGCAAAGCCTAAAATTAACCCAAAAACCAGCGCGAGTGAGCCAAGCGCAATTAAGGCATAAAACAAGGTCATATTAAAATTTCACTAATCCGGTAAAACCCATAAACGCCATAGACATAAGGCCGGCGGTTATCATAGCAATAGAGGCACCTTTAAAAGGTGTTGGAACATCAGCAGCAGCAAGGCGTTCGCGCAGCGCTGCAAATAGTACGAGCACTAATGAAAAGCCAACCGCAGCACCAAAACCATACACTGCTGATTGTAAAAACGAATGGTCTTCTTTTATATTAAGTAAAGCAACACCCAGTACCGCACAGTTTGTAGTAATAAGTGGTAAAAATATACCCAATAAACGGTAGAGTGTAGGGCTTGTTTTACGTACCACCATTTCTGTAAATTGCACTACAACGGCAATAACTAAAATAAAGCTCATGGTGCGTAAAAATTCTATATCCAAAGGGATTAAAATATACTGATTAACCAGGTAACTAGTTACTGAAGCAAGCGTAAGTACAAAGGTGGTAGCTAATGACATGCCGATTGCTGTATCAAGTTTTCCTGATACACCCATAAACGGACATAAGCCTAAAAATTGTACTAACACAAAGTTATTAACTAGAACGGTTCCAATCAATAACAATACATATTCAGTCATGCGAGCCTCGCGCTTTTAAAGTCCCGTGTATTATCCTTTTTTCTGCTCTGATTAACAACATGTGCAGTGATTATCATTTAAATAAACATTATTAAATTAACTAACAGTAATAATGATGTAATTGACCTATGAGTTAGACATACTTTTTTCTTTAACATGATGACTTTAATCATACTAATTTAAGGGGAGCAGTGATCACCGTAGCGCTAAATAAAGGGGAAGGGCACAAACAAAAAAAGAGCAACGAGTGCTCTTTTTTAAAATAGGGGGTTAAATATCTTTCGGCTTTTCGATGTAGTAGCCTTGAACGCCATCTAAGCACAAGGTTTCTATTATGTGTTTTTCTTCTTGGCTCTCTACACCTTCGGCAAATACACTCACGCCAATCCTGTGTGCTAGATCTACCATTAGACGCATAAAGTATTGATTATTTTTATCGTCTTCTAAACCGCGAGTGTAACTGGCATCCATTTTTATAAAATCGGGTTTTAAATCACGGAAAAACTTGAATGATGTTAAACCGACACCAAATCGCTCAACGGTAATACGTGCACCTACTCGGTGAACCATATCAATAAAGCGTTTACTGGCTTTAATATTTTGTTGTAAACCAAACTCACTTACTTCGAAAACGAGTTTAGAAGCGATATGGGTATCTTTTAATAGGCGACGCTCTAGCCAAATTACAAACTGATCGTTATGTGCACTTGAGGCCGTTACATTTAAGCCAAAGAATTTCTCGGATAAGTTACGGCTTTTCACTTTTTCAAGCGATGAGTCAATAATAAGGCGGTCAATTTCTATTGCCATATCTAGTTTTTCAGCCATGGCTAAAAACGATGCAGTAGGGAGCATTTGGTTATCTTCGGTTTTAAACCTAACCTGTATCTCGGCGTATGCCTTAATGCTTTTACCCAAAGGCATAATATTTTGCATTACTAAATGCACGCGCTTTGATTCAATAACTTCGTTTATTACTTTACGCCAGTTTTGGTTACCAAAGCCTGCGCTTACATTATTAACTAAATCGGTTTCGCGTTGTACGTGCCATGCATTAGTTTGCTTAGACTGAGCCATACTCATTGCGTTATCAACCACCGAAAGCAGCTCGCCTAATGGTTTACCTTTTTCGTAACCCACAATGCCGGTATTAGCCACAGAGCTTAATTCTTGGTTTTGTTGATATTGAGTAAAGCGGGACTGTAAGTTTTCACCAAAGCGCTCAGCTTCTTTAAGCGGTGTATGCGGTAAAATAACAGCAAAGTCAGAGCTGTTTAGTCTAAACAATTGGCTGCCAGTATAAGTGCCGCTCAAGTGTTTAATTATATCAGCAACACCCCTTACGTACTCGTCACCTTTTTGGTAGCCACGGCTTTGATTAATTGCTTGTAACTCACTACAGCGCACCATAGCTAACGAGCCAAACGTACTTTGCTCGCAGTTCTCGATATGCTTTTCATAATACTCAACAAACATATTTCGGTTACCTAAAGAAGTGATAACGTCTTTATAGGCTTCTTGTTTAATGCTCATTGCTGCATTTTGTATATCTTGACTTTTAGACTTTAAAAAGTGCGATAACCGGTTAAAGCTTGGAACTAAATCTTTCCCCAGCTTTTTGAGACTAGAACCATCGAGTGCAGTTTGTAGATCGTCATCAACTTGGTTTTGGTTAATATAAATATCAATGATGTCAGATACCGTAGTGCTGATATTTTTGTTCAGCTGGTAAAAAATTGACTTAAGTAAGATGATAGGAATGATCACCAACACCGCAGATATAAGTATTACTATGAAGAGGGCCGTTTGTAGCTGCGAAGCTAGTTGTTGAATGTTGAGCGTAAATTCTACTTTTACATCTGCTGCATCGTTGACAGCAAATTGGGGGCGTATAGAGTTAAATTGAGACTGAATAAACTCGGCGAATGCTGGCAACTCTTCAGACGAATTAACACTGAAAACTTCCGCGCCTTGATAATCTCTAAGCGTGAAGTTTGAAAAGGTATTGCCGTTTGCAATTGATTTTTTTAAATTTTCTGCAGAAATATCGTCTATAGACAGCTCATTTATATACTTACTAACGGTTACTTGAGCACTTTTTTGTGCTTCACTCACCGCGTTATCAAAGCCCACTGAAATGAAGTAGCTTCCTGCTGCAACACACAATAACCAAGATATTATTTGTATTAAAATAAGTTTTTTAAATCCAGCCATTTTTTCAATCTTTTTGATATTACAGAGGAAAGGAATCAAGTCCTTGATTATTTAACTAAATGCAACATTTATTAGTTTTTTTTTCAATGTTTTAGTTCTAGAGTAGAAGGGTAGTGGAAATAGTAGTAAATGTCTATGGAATTGTTGAGAATTGGCTCCCCCTCCCCGACTCGAACGGGGGACCTGCGGATTAACAGTCCGTCGCTCTAACCAACTGAGCTAAGGGGGAACTAAATTTTGACTTGTATGATATTGGCTCCCCCTCCCCGACTCGAACGGGGGACCTGCGGATTAACAGTCCGTCGCTCTAACCAACTGAGCTAAGGGGGAACTAAATTTTGACTTGTATGATATTGGCTCCCCCTCCCCGACTCGAACGGGGGACCTGCGGATTAACAGTCCGTCGCTCTAACCAACTGAGCTAAGGGGGAACTACATCATATACATAAACTTGGCTCCCCCTCCCCGACTCGAACGGGGGACCTGCGGATTAACAGTCCGTCGCTCTAACCAACTGAGCTAAGGGGGAATCGTTTATGGTTAAAAAGCTTGGCTCCCCCTCCCCGACTCGAACGGGGGACCTGCGGATTAACAGTCCGTCGCTCTAACCAACTGAGCTAAGGGGGAAGCGTCTTGCCCTTCAACGGGGCGAAATATTAATGACCGCGCTGCAAAGTGTCAACATATAAAAGTCATAAATTAAAAAAAGAGGTTTATTCGTTGTTTTTATGTGCAATCTGCGTGTTTTATAGCTTTATTTGAAACCATTTATTGGCCTTTCAATAAAACCATCAGTGGTAAACTAGCGCTAAGTGATCGTTTGCTATAGCCAATTGAGTAAATAAAATACGACTTTGAAATGATTTGGTCTGTGTAAAACACAAAATTTAAAAATACTGACTCTTGGTTTTAACTATTTATACTCAAAAACCTGACGTTAGGGTATTTTTAATCCTAAGTAATAAAATCTAAAGCGTATGCTTTTTAAACGTTTGTAATTTTAGCACCTAACCATATACGCAAGTAAAAGCAAAGGTGCTCATAAATAATACAATCAATAACTTGCAATTATAAATGCTGAAAACAGGTTAGCTTAATAA
>NZ_NTLW01000070.1:0-29086 GCF_002632075.1 Pseudoalteromonas sp. ESRF-bin5
GACGTTTACGAAAGCTTTGAAGCACATAAGCAAAGCTTAATTGATGCGCGTCAGCGACGTGCGCTTAATTTAGCAAATGCCGCAGAGCGTATTTTACAGGGCGTTAATCGACGTTCGCAAAGCTTCACTGAGTTAGATGCGTTAAACACCTACTTTGCAGCTGATCCGATGATCAGTAAGTTACGTGCACTTACGCAAGAGTTAAAAGATATTGGCGACGAAATACGTGCCGATGATATTCAGTCAAAACTAAAAGCAAGCAAAGATCAGGGCATTCGCTCATTACGAGATAAACAAGATATATTTACCGATGGCGGTAATACGGTAAGTATAGGTAAACACGCATTTAGTGTTAATAAGCAATTACTTGATTTAACGTTACTGCCTCGCGATGAGCAGCTAATGCTGCATTTAACAGGGACCGATTACTTTGAGCCGATTACCGACGCAAAAAGTGTTGAAACATTAGCGCAAAGCCGTCACTTGTGGCAGCAAGCGCTCGTGTCTGAAAACAGCACTATTTATCGTGGTGAATATTTAGCTGCGCAAATTTTATTAGCCTGCGAAAATAGTGAGCATACACTTACATTTACACAATTACAGCAAGCTAAAGACAACGGTACGCTTTTAAATGTAGTGCAAAAATTTGCAGAGCCCCGTTACCAAGAAGGTTACGAAAAGGGCATTCACGATCATGACGCAAGCGCAATAATAGAGTCTTTACTTAATCAAAAAAGCACCCTTGATTTACTCATTTACCCAGTGAGTTGTAGGGTAGTAGCGCAGCTTTACAGCGCACAATTGTCAGCAGAACAGTTGGCTACTTTTTATCACCAAGCAAAAAATGCATTGTTGATGGAAACGCACTTTGGTGCAATTAACTTTATTAGCGCTTTAACATCTCAACTGAGTGAATATATCAGCGAGTTTTTAAATACGATACCTCGTATGCTTGTGCACTTTAGTAATTTATCAAGTGAGCTCAGCGCAGCATATTTAATTAAGCAATTGGCGCAGCAAAAAAGTGCAGATGAGCCTCTGTTTATAGTATCTCAGCAAGCTAAAAACCTCGCCGAGCAGTTTAATAGTGATGCAAATAGTAAGGGGTTTAGCAAAGAGCTAACCCAAGCTAATACCACACTTAATAGCACAGATGAGCGCGGTCTACTTTATTTAAGTTGGCTAAATGCCTATTGTTTACAACACAGTAATATTAGCGCTGAAGTTCAAGCTGAAGCTGCGAATTACCTTCATTTAACAGCCTCTACTTCTTTCAAATACAGCGTTTTAGATGTAAATGCCGATTACACTGTTAGTGGATTAATGGGGCAGCATAAGCAAATAAGTGAGCAAACACTTCAGGTTGATTATGCGTCGTTTTATGCACGCACGCGAGAGTATATTACTGAACAAGTCCCTGCCTTTGAGCAATACCATTCTCTACGCAGTGAAATTTTAGCTGAGCAAAAAGAGCGCTTACAATTAGATGAATTTAAAGCGCGGCCTTTGAGTTCATTTGTGCGAAACCAGCTTATTAATAAAGTGTACTTTCCAATTATTGGCGATAACTTAGCAAAACAAATTGGCTCAGCGGGTAAAAACAAACGCACCGATTTAATGGGGATGCTATTACTTATATCGCCGCCTGGTTATGGTAAAACTACGTTAGTTGAATACGTGGCTAACCGCCTAGGCTTAACATTTGTAAAAGTAAATTGCCCGTCAATAGGGCACGACCAAGTATCACTTGACCCATCTCAAGCCATTAACGCAACTGCCGAAAAAGAGATTGCTAAAATCAATCAAAGCTTTGAAATGGGCAATAACGTAATGCTTTATTTAGATGATATTCAGCATACAAACCCTGAATTTTTACAAAAGTTTATTTCGCTATGTGATGGCTCGCGCCGAATTGATGGCGTGTGGAATGGCAAAAGTAAAACGTATGATTTACGTGGTAAAAAGTTTGCTGTGGTTATGGCGGGTAACCCCTATACCGAATCGGGTGAGAGCTTTAAAATACCGGATATGCTTGCTAACAGGGCCGATATTTATAACTTAGGTGATACGTTAGCAGGGTGCGAGCAAGAGTTTGCAATGAGCTTTATAGAAAATGCCCTTACATCTAACTCCGTGCTTGCACCGCTGGCAAACAGAAATATGGACGATTTATACAAATTTGTGCGTATTTGCCAAGGTGAAGATATACCACTAAATGAGCTTGAGTATGGTTATTCACAAGCTGAGGCCAACGAAATTAAAGCGGTAATTAATAAACTGATCACTATTAGAGACACCGTATTAAAAGTAAATGCGCAATATATTGCTTCAGCTGCGCAAGATAACAACTACCGTACAGAGCCGCCGTTCAAGTTACAAGGTAGCTACCGTAATATGAATAAAATGGCTGAAAAAGTTGTTGCAGCTATGAATGACGAAGAGCTCGAAAACTTAATTTGCGATCATTACCGAGGTGAGGCTCAAACACTCAGTAAAGGCTCTGAAGAGAATCTACTTAAGTTAGGTGAACTGCGTGGTACCGCTACAGCGCAAGAACAAGCGCGCTATGAGCAAATTAAATGTGACTTTGTTAGGTTAAATAAACTTGATGGTGCAGGTAGCCCGGTAATGATGGCGGTTGAGCAAATGGGATATTTGCATGAGGCGTTAGAGGGCATTGCAAGTAAGCTTAGTAAAAGTAACTTAAGTTATGATTACAATGCATCAATTGGCACGGTTGGCGAAGGTTTGGCCAATTTAGATAGCTCTCAGGGCTTTAATGTACTTAATGAAACACTTCAAAGCTTATTACACCAAGCGCCAGATAAAAGCAGTGTTGCAGAGCTAATTAGTGTCATTGAAAAAAGTAGCGCACATTCTCAGTTAAGCGAAATCAATAAAACACTCAATGCTAATAATGTTAATCAAACAATTACGATGTTTGGGCAGCAGTTAGGTGAGGTTATTGCACAAAATAGTAATCAGGACGAAATTAAAGTGTTAACTGAAACCCTAAGTCAGGCAATTGCTAATAATGATATAAAACAGCAATTAACCCAATTAGTGAAGGCATGGTCAGGTAAGCAGTAGGTTAGACTTAATAGATTAATGCCGCTTTACAATGAGCGGCATTAATCAAGCTTTGTATAAATTTGAGGTGTGCGATTATTCTCTACTTTACAAATCAAGGTTCACATTGGGTAAGCACTCAAAGCCAGGCTTTGCAAATAAATACCCCTGCATGAGCTCAACCCCCGCGTGTTTAAGCCACACGTATTCTTCTACTGTTTCTATACCTTCAGCCAGTGCTGTAATATTTAAATCTTTAAACATATTTAGGCAGTGGGTTACTATTAATTGGCGTTTTTTATCGCTGTTTATATCTCGTATAAGTGCCATATCTAGCTTAATGATATCTGTTTGAAAGTCAGCAAGTAGATTTAAGCCAGAGTAACCTGCACCAAAGTCGTCTGTAGCGGTTTTAAAGCCTAAGGATTGGTAATAATCAACTACACGCTTTATATGTGCAGTATCTTCTACTTTTTCTACCTCGGTAAATTCAAACATGATGTTTTGAATAGGAAAATTATACTTTTTAGCCGCCTCTAATGTAGTACGAATGCAGCGCTCAGGCTTATAAATAGCGTTGGGTAAAAAGTTAATGCTTAGCATTGAGGTAATGCCTAGTTTGGCTGCAAGTTCAATTGCTTTAATACGGCAAAGCTGGTCAAACGCATAGCGGTTACTTTCGTTTACCTTAGAAATAATAGAATAAGCAGATTCGCCGTTTAGTCCCCTCACTAATGCCTCGTAGCCAAAAATATTGTTGCTTTGGCAATTTATGATAGGTTGAAACGCCATTGAAAAATCAAACTCAAGTGTGTTTGCATCTTCACAGTTACTGCAGGTGACTTTTGTGCAATCTGTTGATTTTTCATTCATTTAGTTCGGCCTTTTTAATATAAGCATTTAAGGTTAGTTTAAGTTCGATCTTAACACAAACAAGTTAAAGTATGAGTTTTTATACTTTAACTAGTAAGAAGTAACTAATAAGTAAGCCCTAATTAATGACACTTGTCATAATATTGAGTGACTTTTAACAGCTGTATTTGTTTTGTTTATGCTTAAAAATAACCCTATACACAAAGAGGAGAGTAAATATGAATACATCAACATTTTTTGAAAATCTAAAGCGTTATTTCGCTGTATTAGCATTATTAACAGTCATTAATTTAATTACCTCGCCAAATTATTTATGGGTAATATGGCCAGCGTTGGGTATGGGGATTGCACTACTTAACGATTTATTAGATTTAAACAACTCAAAAAGGGTTGGGTAGTGAATGCAAAGCCAAGTAAAAAACTTACTTGGCTTAAGTTGCATATTATTGAAAATAACTATGAGTCGGTTATGAGGCGCTATCTAGTGTTGCTTTAAGTGAAATTTCGGTATTAAGCAGCTTTGAGATAGGGCAGCCTTTTTTAGTTTGCTCACATAAGGCCTGAAACTGCTCATTAGCTATGTCACTAATACGTGCTTTTACCTCAAGTGCTATATGCGTCACTGCAAAGCCATCGTCTACTTCATCAAGGCTTACCGTTGCTTTGGTATCAATTTTATCGGCTGTAAAACCAGCATCACCTAATGCAAGCGACAGCGCCATACTAAAACAGGCACTGTGTGCGGCACCTACTAGCTCCTCAGGGTTTGAGCCTGGCTCATCTTCAAAACGGGTATTAAAGCCGTACGGCTGTTTATCAAGTGCACCACTTTGCGTTGAAATACTGCCTTTGCCTGTTTTAATATCGCCAGACCAGGTTGAGTTTGCCGTTTTTTTAATCGTCATCATCTTCTCCTTGTTTAAATGTAAGTTTTTCAGATTAGGTAAGCGTTATTTACAAAAAGCTTAAATAAAACCGAAAAAATATTAATTTCAGATGATGTTGCAAAATAGACGCCAGTAAATTGCAATCACTTTTTATTTCGTTTACACCGCTCTGAGCAATAAATGACATTGTCCCAATCTCGTTGCCATTTTTTACGCCACGCAAACGGTTTATTACAGATAGGGCAAATTTTTTGCGGTAAGTTTATTTTTTTATGCGCCATAGTTACTTAACCTGAGTGTTATTTTTAGCTGTGTTTTTATTTTTTTACTTTGCTTTTGTTTGGTGTGATTGCAACATGCTTTCTAAGTATTTTCCCTATGGCACGTTTAACTTCAGGACGATCTCGGTATTGCCATAATCGCTCGCGGGCGTCTTTTGAGGCGAGTGTTAAATCAAGCATAGGCTCGGGGTAATCTTCACCCAGTTTAAAATCGTTAAAAAGCGCTTCCATTGGTGTTTGCTCCCACGGCTCGTGTAAATATTCAATAGGGAGCTTTTCAAGTTCAGGGCACCACTTTTTTATAAAGGCGCCTGTTGGGTCCTGATCTTCTGATTGTTTTATCGGGTTGTAATGGCGAATGGTATTAATACCCGTAACCGATGCCTGCATTTGAATTTGCGGATAATGAATACCTGGTTCAAAGTCTAAAAAATAGTTAGCTAACGGAAAGCTTGCTTGCTGCCAGCTTATGTTTAAATGGTGTGTTACAAAGCTCACCAACATAGCGCGCATTCTAAAGTTAATATAACCGGTGGCCTTTAGACAGCGCATGCATGCATCTATTATAGGCACGCCTGTTTGCCCCTGCGCCCAGCGCTCAATGTCACGCTTTACATGTTTATCGGTACGATACGGAAATGAATGATAGCCTGGGTTTAATGCTTTAAACTCCATAGTGCATTCGCTTTCAAATTTTTGCATAAAGTGGCAATGCCAATGCAAACGAGATACAAAAGCAGCAAGCGGGCGCTTCCAACCTTTTTTATCGGGGTGGTTTGAATGATAAGCTTCAATCGCAGTTTGATAAACTTGCCTAAGGCTTATATTTCCCCATGCTAAATATGGCGATAGTCTAGAGCAATGGGTACGGCTTAAGCTAGGGCTAGATATTCCTTTTTGATAGCCTTTACCGCGTTGGGTAAAAAAACTTTGCAAAACTTCTCTCGCATGAAGCGGGCCGCCCTGCTGAAAATTGTCATCATCTTGAGTGTAAGTTTCAGGTAATTTTGGATTTTTATAATTTTTAAGTTTGACGGAATTAACTTTCTTCCAATTGGGTATAGCAAGCGGAGCCTGCATTGTTTTTTGCCAGCGTTCATTCCAATTGTCACGGTTTTTTTTACCACGAATAACAGCGCCTGTTGGCGACTCTTGCCAGTTAATATGGTTATTGTGGCACCAAGCTTTAATTGCTAAATCGCGTTCAAAGGTATTATTTAGCCCTATTTCTTGGTGGCTAAAAATATATGATATTTCAAACTGCTCATTAAGCTTTTGAAGCAGAGTCTGCATGTTTTCATTAAATATATACACCTTTGCATTAAAGCGCGCTAATTGAGAGTTTAAATCAACAATAGACTGGTACACAAAGCGCCAGTGTCGTTCATTATAATGAGCATCCTCCAGCAGAAGTGGTTCAAAGTTGTACATTAGTAAGGTAGGTAGGCCAGTATCAAACGCACTTTTTAATGGCTGATGATCGCTTAAGCGTAAATCGCGTTTAAACCACACTATATTTATTTTTTCACGCATTTAATTTACGACTCTTAACTTAAATTAGTATATTAATGTTCACGTTATTTGGTTTTTTATTGCGTTTGTATTTTCATTAACAGGTACTGTTTGCTACAAAAAACGCACTAAAATAAAAAAGTTAAAGTTGTTAGTACGTAAAGGTTTTAAATTGCGATTTAGTTTTAATAATAAAAAGGAAAAACATGTTTTTAGATTTAACTAGCAATGCTGATCACAATGTATATTCATATTTAGTGGGCGGTATAAGCCCGCGCCCCATTGCATGGATCAGCACGTTAAGCGAAACAGGGATTGCGAATATTGCCCCTTACTCATTTTTTACCGTAGCAAGCTGTAATCCCCCTGTATTAAGTGTTACTCAGGTAAATCCGCGTGATCACGCTAACAAAGACACGTTAACTAATTTACTGGCGACTAAAGAGTGCGTGGTCAATATTGTTAGCCATAGCTTAGTTAAACAAATGAACCAAAGCTGTGCCAATTACCCCAATAACGTGAGCGAGTTTGATGAAGCAAATATACAACAGACGCCAAGTTTATTAGTGAGTCCGCCAAGTGTAGAGGCTTCTAAAGTACGCTATGAATGTACCTTGCGTGAGGTAATTACGGTTTCAGAAAAAGCCGGTGGCGGAAAAATGATGTTATTGGATATTGTTGGTATATGTGTTGATGATGAAATATTAGTAAACGGTTATATTGATCCTGCTCGATTAGAGGCTGTAGGGAAAATGGGTGGCGATTACTTTAGTACGACAAAAGATAAATTTGTTCTTAAGCGCCCTCAGTTATAGAATACGGACCTGATTTAAAAACATAAAAATAAAAGGACTTTTGATGCGTAAACTTATTGCTGCTGCATTGATCACTCTTATTAGCTTTAATACTCTCGCCGAACAAGATAAAAAATTGCCGATAGAAGCCTTTGCGGGCTTAAAAGACTTTAGCCAAGTAAAGCTTTCGCCTAATGGTGAAAACCTTGCCTTTGTAAGAAACAACAAAGGCACTTTAATTCTAATGGTAAAAAACTTTAAAACAGGTGTTATTACCCCTATTTTACAGTCTGACAACCAAACTGTATTTTTTGACTGGTATAGCTGGGCGAATGATGATGTTCTGTTGCTTGGTGCACGCCATATAAAGTACCAATTTGGTGGTGCTAAATATACTTCAACTCTTATGTATGCTTATAACTTAACTAACGATAAAGGCATTAAGTTGGCTATGAGGGGAAATGCCGCTCGTGGCGAGAGACAGCCACAGTTTGCCGATAAAATTGTTAGTTTTTTACCTAAGCAAAAAAATAAAATTTTAGTGCAGGGTGACTTTAAAATAGCTAATACTCCTGCGGTATACGAGTTAGACCTAATCACATTGCGCAGAACGCAAATACAAAGGCCTCGTAATAATGTTACAGCGTGGTTTTCCGACAGACAAGGCAATGTGCGAATCGCTAAAATAATGGACGATACTCAATTTACTTATGAATTACTTAACGCTGAGACCGGAGACTGGGACACGTTATTTGATTACGAAGTATTTAGTGAGCAAAGTATTTCTATATTAGGGTTTGATAAAAACCCTAACCTTTTATATATCTCGGCTTTGCACAACGGGCGAGATGCATTGTTTAGACTTAACCTAACTACTAAAGAGCGCGAGTTAATTTACAGTAATGATAAATACGACTTTGATGGTTCTATTTTTTATTCTAGCAAAACAGGTGAGGTTGCAGGCTTTACTGATTCTCATTTAGAGGACGGGGTAAACTACTGGGATGCAGATTTAGATAAATTGTACCGTTCGCTACGTGCATCGCTCGCTAAAGATGAGTCCGATCTTGACATTGTAAGCACCACCGAAGACCAACAAAAGTATATTGTTTACTTTACCTCAGACAGCACCTCTGGCATGTACCTTCTTGGCGATAGAACTAAAAATGAATTGTCTTTACTTGCTCATGCTTATCCGCAAATTGATGAAACAGTATACGGCGGGAAAGAGCGCATTAGTTATAAAGCGCGAGATGGATTAACCATTGAAGGTTATTTAACGTTGCCAGTAGGGTATAAAAAGGGCGACAAATTACCCACTATAATATTTCCGCATGGTGGTCCAATGGCGCGAGATTACGCTAACTTTGATTATTGGACTGCATTATTGGCTTATCATGGTTACGCTGTATTACAGCCAAACTTTAGAGGCTCAAGCGGATATGGTTATGAGTTTTTAATGCAATCGATTCAGGGTTTTGGTTTAGCCATGCAAGACGATTTACAAGATGGCGCCAATTGGCTTATTGAACAAGGTATTGCACAACCTGAAAAAATTTGTATTGGTGGCGCAAGTTATGGTGGTTATGCAGCGTTAATGGCGGTTGTTAAGCACCCTGAAACATTTAAATGTGCTGCCAGTTTTGCAGGCGTAAGTGATTTAGAACACCTTGTTTTTAAAGCGCGTTACTTTACCAATAAAGAAATAGTCAGAAAACAGTTTGGTACAGACGACGATATGCTAGAAGCTAACTCTCCTGTAACGTATGCAAAGCAGATTAACCGACCTATATTATTGGTTCATGGCAGTGATGACAGTGTAGTGCCTGTTTACCATAGCCGGGAAATGGAAGATGAATTAGACGATGAAAATAAAGACGTTACTTATATTGAGTTAGAAGATGGCGATCATTATTTATCGCATCAAGCACATCGCGTTAAAACGCTGCAGGCTTTTTTAGATTTTTTTGATAAACATTTAAAAAACTAAACAATACAAAGGCGACTTAGGTCGCCTTTTTTGTACAATTTTTTAAGTAGGTGCACATTGTTTGCACGTTTAGTTGTTAAACTTATTTAAATATGGCCAAGTTATAAATGGCGGTTTAATTTTTAGGTGAACGCTTCCTCATGAAAATTCACAATAAACTTTTTTTAATTTTGTTTAGCTTTACCTTTAGCATTATTGCGGGGCTGGTGGTGCTTATACAATGGAGCATAGGCCAAGGTGTTATTGATTATGTGAATGCAAAAGAAATAAAAGCACTTGAGCCGCTTGTAACAAAGCTCGCAAAGCAATATGAAAGCAGTGCCTCGTGGGACGAAGTCATCCGTGACAATAAAAGTTTTAGACGCCTTGTTGAAGCCGAGTTACAAAGCAGCCAATTTTCTGAATTTGCAGAGCGCCCAAGTCCTAGAGGCCGGTTAATGAGGCCACCACCACCTGAACGCGGTCGCTTTGATATGAAAGGCCCTCCCAGACCAAACGATATTGCTCATTACGCGTTACTTGATAAAAATAAGCAACCGATAAGAGGGCGTTATCTCGATGAACTCACCTATATCAATACGCCAATTACTGTTAACAATATAGTCATTGGTTATTTAGCTGTTTCAAAAAGAGATAATTTGGTTGATGGCTACGAGCTTGATTTTTTAGAACAGCAAACAGACTACTTATGGTTTATTGCTATAGCTGCTGCTTTATTTACGTTACTGTTAACTTTTTTACTATCACGGCATTTAGTAAGTCCGGTAAAAAAAATAGCAACCGGGATGCATCAGCTTACGCAAGGTCACTTCACTACTAAGCTGACTCTTGATAGAAAAGACGAATTAGGCCAATTAAGTGAAGATTTTAATACACTGGCCTTTACACTAGCTAAAGATGAGCAAGTACGTAAACGCTGGTTAGCTAATATTTCTCACGAATTAAGAACACCAATGAGTATTTTGCTGGGTGAACTTGAAGCAATGTTACTTGGGGTACGTGAGCCTAACACCCAAAATATTAGTTCAGCTAATGATGAGGCGATGCATTTAAAGCGCTTAATAGATGATTTACATATGCTAAATAGTGCCGAATTGGGGGGGATGCACTACACCATGCAGCCAACCGATTTAACAATGCTGTTAAATACAATCGAGCAAAAATATCAGGTTATATTTGAGCAGCATACAATCAAACTTTATCTATTAAATAGTGCTCAATACGCCAATGTTGAGGCTGATAAAACACGGCTACTGCAGTTGTTTGATAATATTTTAATGAATGCAGTTCATTATGCTCAGTGCACGACTATTTCAATAACAGCTAAAAACATAAGTAAAAAAGGGCAGTCATTTATTGAGCTGAGTATTGAGGATAATGGAGTTGGGGTAGAGCCTTCACATTTAGCGCATTTGTTTGAATACCTGTATCGAGTTGACGGTGCGCGTAACCGCCAAGAAGGTGGTTCAGGCCTTGGTTTATCAATCTGTAAACATATAGTTGAAGGTCATAATGGTGAGATAGTCGCAGAAAAAGCGGACCTAGGTGGTTTAGCTATTATTATACGCCTGCCAACCATTTAACAATGTTTAAACCTAATCTTTAAATTGCCTACTTTATTAAGTGGTTTGAATTTACGTTACGAATAGAGGTGCCAATGAGTGAACACATTTTGATAGTTGAAGATGAAGAAAAACTATCTAATCTAATGAGTGATTTTTTAATGAATCATCATTTTAATACTCATCAAATACACCATGGGAATGACGTACTTCCATGGCTTGAAATTAATAGGCCAAGTCTTATTTTGCTAGACGTAATGTTACCAGGTCAAAGCGGAATCGAATTATGTAAAGCGATTAGGCGTTTTTCCAATGTGCCTATTATTATGGTATCGGCCAAAGTGGAAGAAATAGATCGCTTGCTAGGGCTTGAGTTAGGCGCAGATGATTATATTTGTAAGCCGTTTAGTTACGCAGAGTTGGTTGCGCGGGTAAAAGCTATTTTAAGGCGTCTCAACGTTTCAGCAGTACAAACATCGGTAATGCAATTAGATGAAACCACCTATAAAGTAAAATACCAAGATAACGACATCGAGCTAACTAACTTTGAGTTTCAGTTGTTTAAACCTTTGTTTAATAAACCGAGTAGAATTTATTCACGAGATAGCTTAATGGATACCATGTACACCGATCAGCGTATTGTGAGTCATAGAACGATTGACAGCCACATAAAAAAATTGCGTAAAAAGCTGGATGAATTAACTAAAACAGAGAGTGTGATTCAATCTGTTTATGGGGTAGGTTATCGCTTTGTACACCCGCAATAAGGGAACAAAGTGATTAACAAAAACGTTGGCGTTTTATTCTTCGTCTGAAAAGTTAATGCGCGCTAGTCGCTCTTGCTCTTCATCGGCTGCAGCTTGTATCTCGTCTAGTACTGAATCAACGTCAGCTTCTTCGCTGTCATCTTCAAATTCACCGGTGAGTATAGAATTAGGTGTAAGTTTTGCCTCTTCAAATAGCGCCCACATTTCTTTAGCGTATTGGGTATTTAACAACTCAGGTGCAAACTCACTATAGTAACGACGCATGTTGTTTACGTCACGAGCAAACATGGCTTCAGCGCTATTGTTAGCAGACGCATTTACAGCTTGCGGTAAATCAATAATCACAGGGCCTTTATCGTCAACAAGCACGTTAAACTCTGATAAGTCTCCATGAATAATACCCGCGCACAGCATAAGCATAATGTAATGCATCATCAGTGTATGTTGTTTTATAGCTTCCTCTTTACTCATACTTACATGGCCTAGCTGCGGCGCAACATCGCCTTCGCTGTCAGACACAAGCTCCATAAGTAAAACACCATCAACACAAAAATATGTATCGGGTACACGCACACCGGCTCTAGCTAAACGAGAAAGAGCATCAACCTCAGCATTTTGCCAAATTTCTTCTTCTAACTGGCGCCCGTAACTTGAGCGTTTTCCCATTGCGCGAGCTTGGCGACCACCGCGAACTTTTCGGCCTTCTTGGTATTGTGCGGCTTTTTTAAAACTGCGTTTAACAGCATCTTTATAAACCTTTGCACACCGAATGTGTTCACCACAGCGAACTACAAATACATCGGCTTCTTTACCGCTCATTAGTCGGCTAAGTACTTCATCAATTAAACCGTCATCGATAAGGGGTTGTAAGCGTTTTGGTGTTTTCACAGCTTGCCTGCTAAGTGGAGTTGGTTATTAATCATTATTTAAAAAAGTGCTCTGTAATTAGTTGTTTTATATGCTCAAGCAGTATATCAGCTTTGAGAATTAAGGGCAGTATTACGCGCATTTACACATGCTTTCGTTAGCTTATCTGCTGATTGTAAATTGAGCAACCAGAACGCCCTAGAACACATCAATTTTTTAAATTATTTAATACTTCCTTATTGTTTGCACATTTTTTGCGTTTTTAAGGTGTAAGTTTACGGTATCAACACGCCCTAAATATAAGGTTATTACTATGAAGCATTTAACATCAACGGCAATAATTGTATTACTTAGCATTGTTTTTTCGGCCAATATTGCTGCAAAAGGAAGTAATAACAAACCGCCTGAGCCAGACTTTTCAACTCTCGACACCGATGGCAATGGTGCAATTAGTTTTGATGAATTTAATACTAAAAAGCCACCTCACGGTGACGCACAGACTATTTTTGATGAAATTGATGCTGACGGTAATGGGGAAATCAGCGAGCAAGAATTAAGTGAACATAAACCGCCTCGTCGTGAACGTTGAAAGGAAACTAACATGATCAATTCAATAAACAATAACGCTACTAATTTTATGCCGCAGCAAAAAAGCCAAGCTGTATCGCTAACATCAGAACAAAGTGATTTTGTAAAAGAAACGCTAGCGCAATTTGATCCCGAAAACTTAACCTCTGAAGATGCAAAGAGCATTCAAGCTGCGTTTGAAGAGCAGGGTATTTCACCCACTAAAGAGCTGGCAGAATTAATGAGCGAGCTTGAATTTGATGCTAAAAGTATTGGTGATGCTGGCCGCCCTGAAGGGCAAAGACCGCCTCCACCGCCACAAAATTCACTAGAGCAAGTTAATACAGAAGATGTAGTAAGTTACCTTGATGAATTACTCGAGCAGTATTCAAGCCAAATAAACGATGAAGATAAAGACGCTATACTATCGGCTGTTCAAGAAAAGTTTGGCTTGTCTGAATCTGATTCGTTACTCAGTATTAAAGCGTAAATATGTGTAAAAGCTGACATTAAAAGCCCAGTAATACTGGGCTTTTTGTGTAGGTGGTTAGTTTAAGCGGGTTTTAATTTTACTGGTGCCATCTTCTTCGGTAAATTTAAATACAAAGTCTTTTTTACCGTCTTGGTTAATGTCAACTAACAAAATATCTTTACTTTTTTTAGGTAGGGTTAACTTTATTTTTTTACGCTTTTTGTTCAGCAAATTGTTCTCTTCGCCGTAGTAAACATAGAGCGTTTTTTTGCTGTATTTATATACCGCATCAGTTTTGTCATCCCCGTTTATATCGCCTATGTATAAAGGTGGGGTTGCATCGCCATTGCTCATATTTATTTCCATCTCAAGGTCAATTTCTATACTTGATTTACTAGCAAATGAGCCATCGGTTTGTTGCTTATAAATATTCATCTCTACATCTACGTCAGTTTTACCACCGCCCATAGCCATAGAGGCAATAGTGCCAAGGCCAATGTCTAAGTCCATTGTTTGCAGGTCTATTAAGCCATCGTTATTAAAGTCTGTTTCAAATACAAGCTGACTAGGGCCGCTGGTATTTAACAATTTAATAGGTGTTTGACTAAACCCTGTTTTATTACCTAAATAAAGGTTATGCGCTATGTCAATATCGAGCGAATCCATGCCTTCCACTGGCTTATATTGCTTGGTAATAAAGTCTAAATAGCCATCGTTGTTTATATCAAGAAGCTGCTTTATTTTGCGTTTTTCACCGTTACTAATCTCGCCCAACTCAATATTAAAATTAACGTCAACCATGGCTTTGTTGTAACCATTAGTATTTGCGTAAAGCACATCGGCGCCTTGTTTATTTAAAAACACTAAGTCATTTAGGCCGTCGTGATTAAAACCTGTAATTGTAGGTTGGTTATTAATATCAACCTCAAGGGTGAGACCATCTTTTGAAAAATCACCAGTAAACTGCGTCTTTTTTTCAAAAGTATGAGGGGTAAATTGGCCGTTACTAGTTTGAATATAAAGGGTTGTTTGATTTAAGTCTGGGAGCAAAATATCACTCAGACCATCTTTGTTGGCATCAATGATAAAGTTTATTTTTTCAAACTCTGTTACTTCTAACTGGTTTATTACTGATGTATATGCAAATAAAAGTGAAGGTTTTTCTTTATCCGCTTTGTAAATGCCGTCACTTGCTACCACAAGCGCTTGCTTATCGCTTGTATTAGCAAGTGTTGCCACGTCAAAACCAATTGCATTATCAGGCAGAGCGAGCTGAGAGTTTTGTGCTGATAGTAAATCAATGCGCTCTAGCTGCTTAAGCTCTTTGTTAAAAGCAAATAATGTTGTCGAGTCGGTTGTTACTAACCCTTCAGTGGTTTTAATCGACATGGTTTGCGCTAATAAAGTACTAGGCGCAAGCAATATAAGTAATGCACTAAACGGTTTTAACATGGTAAATCCCTTTGTATAGTTTTAAGTAGGCGAATATTTAACTCTTTTCAGCCTACGGCGAAAAATAACGTAAGGGTGTAAGTAATTGTAATAAAATGTTTATGCTAGTTAGCTTAATTAACCTAAGCGCTGAACATATTTGCTAAAGATAGGTTTATTGTCCACAGTGCAGTTTAATCAAGTAAGCTGTTTTAGGTATTAGTGCAAGTTGGTATGGTTAGGGTTACTCTATTTTAGGTAAAAATAATGCACTAATGGCGCCACAAAACCCAAGCAGGCTGTAGAGCAAAATAAGTTCAGCGGTAGATAAAAAGCTCTCAAGCAATCCAATGCTGCCTAACAGGAGTAAAAGCACGCCAATAACCGTGTTACTTACTGCAACATAGTCGGTGCGCTTGTTTCCTTGTGCCATATCGACTAAGTACGTTTTGCGGCCAAGGCGTACACCTTGGTGAGCAACAGAGAGTAAAAAGTAAAGTGTAGGCAGCAACCACCAAGCACTCAATAAATGGTTAAACCACGTTGCAATAACAAATACCGTTAAGCCATTAAGAGTTACAAGCATGGCACTAAGCACTAAAACTCGTTGGCTTGATAGGTCGCTTAATCGCCCCCAAATTGGCGCGGACACTAAACTGGCTAAGCCCGATACAGCAATAAATGTTGCAAGTAACAAAAACTCAAACGATTGGCGACTCGCTAAAATAATATAAAATGGCGCGCTTAAAGCTGAGCACAATAAAAAAGCACGTGTGACAACAAAGTGGGCAAATTGCTTATCTTGGTAAAGGAGTTTAAGTTTTGTAAATGCATGCAGTAATCCGTTTTTCCCACCGTCGGTGGCCCCTTTGTATTCATTTATGCGGCTATAAAAAAAGGCCGCCACAATCCACATTATTGCGCCCAATACCAAGGCAATTAATACCGTTTTTTGTTCTTTCTGCTGTGAAAAAAACCACATCAGTAGTCCAAAGGTTAGGGTTGCCAAACCTGCAATACTTGCCGCTAAGCCGCTAATATTGCCTCGCTGTTTTTTTGGAATTACTTTACCCAGTACATCTTTTGCTGCTACTGAATTAAAGCCTCTTGCTAAACTAAATAATATTAACAAACCTAAAATAGCGAAGCCTGCTTGTTTTCCCTCTAATACAAAAGCAACGCCTACCATGGCTAATATACATATCGATTGCGCAATAGCGCCAATTACCCACACCCATTTACGAACAGATAATTTGCGGATCACATCGGCAATGGTCAACTGCGGAAGTAAAGAGCCAGACTCCCTTATTGGCACAAGCCACGCTATAAAGCTGCCAGGTACGTTTAAGCTATGCATTAACCATGGAAGCGTAACTTTGGGATTGAGTAGTGCGTCTGCAAACTTACTAAACAGCTGGCTTAGTAATAAAGTGATGAAGTTACCGGGCACCTCTTTACATGCAGACTCATCAATTTCCTTGCAAGCTTTAGCATCTTCTTCATTGTTAAGGCGCTTATAAATTTGCTCTTTTGTTAGTTTGACCACGGCTTTACACTGTTTTTAGGTAAGTAAATTTATACTAGGTTGATATGTTTAAATATTCTACTTTCAGGCAGGGTAATGTGATCATTTTAGTAGCGCCATATTTATAGCGGACATAAAAAACCAGCATTTAAGCTGGCTTTTTTGATGCATTCTAGCACTTTATTTAAAGTCGTCTGCGCTATGTCGTTCGGCTAACTGCTCTTCCTCGGGCCCCCATGTGCGATTAACACGACGACCTCTTTTAACCGCTGGACGCTCAGCGATTTGTTTGGCCCACCTAACTACATGCGTATAAGAGGCAACGTCTAAAAACTCAGCAGCATCGTACAAGTCGCCTAAAACAAGTGAGCCATACCAAGGCCAAATAGCAATGTCGGCAATAGAATATTCATCACCCGCCATGTAGTCGTTACTGCTTAAATGCTGATTAAGTACATCGAGTTGGCGTTTGGTTTCCATAGTAAAGCGGTCAATGGGGTATTGCATTTTACTTGGCGCATAGCTATAAAAGTGGCCAAAACCGCCACCTAAATAGGGAGCTGATCCCATTTGCCAAAATAACCAGTTACGGCACTCGGTTTTTGCTACAAGGCTTTTGGGTATAAGTGCGTCAAACTTTTCACCTAAATATTGTAAAATAGAGCCCGACTCAAATACACGAGTTGGCGGAGTTGTTGAGTGATCGAGTAACGCAGGGATTTTTGAGTTTGGATTAATATCAACAAAGTCAGAACCAAACTGATCTCCCTCGCCAATATTAATTAGATAAGCATCGTATTGCGCATCATTAAGGCCAAGCTCTAAAAGTTCTTCAAACATAATAGCGGCTTTTTGGCCATTAGGCGTTGCCAGCGAGTACAGTTGAAATGAATGCTCGCCAATAGGCAAGGTTGTGTCATGAGTTGCCCCAGCTATGGGTCTATTAATACTGGCAAATTTACCGCCACTTTCACTTTCCCACGTCCACACTTTGGCTGGTGTGTAATCGTTTGTATCGCTCATAAATAACCTCACTGTTAGATTGATTCACTTAAAATCGTTTTTTACAAACCTTTTTGTCTATCTGCTTTTGCTAATTTATAACCCAAAAACAACCCACTTAGGGCTCCGAATAAGTGGCTTTCAAACGAAATATGAAAGCGTTGCGGCAATACGCCCCAAATAAATCCGCTATAAAGTATGGCAACAACGATAGCGATTACGATTGATTTTAGCGAACGCCTGACCACGCCATAGCAGAGAATAAAACCCCACAACCCGTATATTACGCCGCTCAAACCAACATGAAGGCTACTACGGCCAAATGCCCACACTAATAACCCGCCCAAAAGTGCGGTGAAAATAAATACAGAGTAGAACCGTTTAACACTGTATTGACAAATGAGCCAGCTGAGCACCGCAAAAGGCAGCATGTTACTGGCAAAGTGCCACCAGCTACCGTGTAAAAAGGGAGCGCAAAGTATGCCTATTAAACCTTGTATGCTGCGCGGGTAAATACCTAAACCATTAAGGTTTATACCAGGAAGGCTATTAATAACTTGAAGTACAAAGCAAGCAGCGACAATGCTAAATATAGCAAAGCGAGTCGTTGTTAGTAATGACAGAGACGTAGGCTTGGTTGTCATAAATTTCCCTAATTGACCTTAAACAGTTGCCAGTATAGGAATTGTATTTGGTAATGAAAAGCAAATAAAAAGCACAGCTCAAATGCTGTGCTTAATTAAGGCCGCGTTGGCCTTTAGTATTTAAATGCTATTAACCCAATTTAGTTAATAGTTTTTTAGCAGCAAGCTCTGAGCTTGCAGGGTTTTGACCCGTTATCAGCAAACCGTCTTCTAGGGCAAGTACACCCCAATCTTCAGTTTTTTGGTAGTCGCCACCTTTTTTGATTAGCTCGTCTTCCACTAAAAAAGGAACTACGTCGGTCAGTTGTACAGCTTCTTCTTCACTGTTGGTGAAACCAGTTACTTTTTTACCTGCTACCAATGCGTTGCCGTCTGCATCTTTAACATTTAAAAACACAGCACTAGCATGACAAACGCCAGCAACTGGTTTTTCTTCTTTAACAAAACTTTCAATTAGTGATACAGAATCGGTGTTATCTACTAAATCCCATAATGGGCCGTGGCCGCCTGGGTAAAATACTGCGTCGTAATCACTTGAGTTTACTTCGCTCAGTGCATGTGTGTTGGCCATTAGCGCTTGTGCTGCGCTGTCTGCATCGTAACGTTTAGTTGCATCGGTTTGAAAATCAGCAAGTGTGCTTGTAGGGTCAATTGGCGGTTGGCCACCAGCAGGAGACGCAAGAGTCACTTCAGCGCCAGCATCGACAAATGCATAGTAAGGTGCTGCAAATTCTTCAACCCAAAAACCGGTTTTTTCACCTGTGTTACCAAGATCCGCATGTGAAGTAAGTACCATAAGTATTTTTTTAGCCATAACTATATTCCTTCGATAATTGAGTTAATTAGTATTTGGTATTCACCAAACTCGTATTATTACTATATGCATTTAAATTACTTTAAACAACGATGATAAATTTGACTTTATTGGTTTAATAATTGATACAATGAATGGGTTGAATTTTAACTAGGCGGAAAAGCCATGAAAGTGTCATTCGAGCAATTAAAAAGTATGGTGGTGTTTGCACAAATTGTAGAGCAGGGAAGTTTAACAGCCGCCGCTAAGCAATTAGGTTTAACACGCGCTGTGGCAAGCTATCACTTAAAAAAATTAGAAACCCAGCTTGAAGTTACACTTTTAAACCGCTCTACTCGCACAATGACACTTACAGAGGCCGGTATAGCGTACTACGAGCGTTGTCGCGTAATCACTGAGCAAGCCAATGCCGCTAATCAACAAATAGAGAATATAAAAAGCGAGCCGCAAGGTTTACTTAAAGTGAGTTGCCCCGTTAATGTAGGCATGCAATTAATTGTACCCGCTATTAATACGTTTAAGCGCCAATATCCAAAAATTGAAATCGACCTACAGCTAACCGACGACGTAGTAGATATAATAAAAAATGGTTTTGATATTGCCATTCGTGGTGTTGCGTTAAGTGACTCAAACTTACAAGCGACAAAACTGACCACAATGAGTACCTGTATTTGTGGCTCTTCAGATTACTTTAACTATTTTGGTAAACCTAAAACGCCAGCTGAGTTAAGAGCGCACAAATGGGTTGTGTATCAGCTGGGGAGTAAAACTTTAACGCTTCAAAAAGATGGCAAAAAACACGACATTACAATGCAAGGTGGTTTAAGCACAAATAATGCGGCAGCACGCACGGCATTTGTAGAGGCAGGGCATGGTCTTGGCCGTATTCCCTTATATGATGCCTGGCCTAAGGTGCAAGCTGGGCTACTAGAGATCATATTAGACGATTACAAAACTAAAGATATTGAGCTTTACGGGGTGTTTCCGCCAGGTGCTACAGGCTCTAAAAAACTTAGGTTATTTATTGATTATTTAAAAGCGTACTTTGTAAAGCAGCATACCGCGCTGGGTATGCTGAAAAGTACTTAGTAAGACGTTCTTAAAGTGTTTATAAAGTGCGATTAAATAGCGTCACGGCTTGTTGGTACATTGCGATTGCCAATGCGCCGTCGTATCGCTCACCTTCATCACGCATAAAGGCATGTTGCGCGTTAACTTCTTGCCACTGGTAGTTAATGCCTGTCGTTATACATTGCTGATAAATTTTACTGCGGCCTTCTTGTGGTACATGAGGGTCTTGTTTACCCCAAATAAAATGTATTTCACCTTGTATATCGGCCATGCGCTCAAATGAATTGTTTCCTTCTTGAGCTGGTAATGTATTGCTGTGAATATCCGTTGCGTATAAGCAAAACGCTGCTTTAATTTGGGGATTAAGTGCAGCTCTGTAAGCTAAATGTCCGCCAATACATACGCCCATCGCCCCCACTGAACCTGAGCAATACTGCTGCGATTTTATAAAATCAATTAATGTTTGAGTGTCGCTATCGTGATGCTCAAGCGGTTTTTTCCACTTATCCGCATTGCCTTTGTCTTTACCTGCATCATCGTAAGCAAGTACAGTCCCTATAGGGTTTAACTCATGAAATACCTCAGGCACGAGTACAACAAAACCATGGCTTGCCAAAAGTGCAGCACTTCGAGCAATAGGAGCCGTTTGCTGAAAAATCTCAGAATAAAAAACAATGGCAGGAAACTGCCCATCGGCTTGTGGACGATACACTGTGGTTCGCATTAGGCCTGTTGGCGTTGGTAAGTCGGTATTATGTTGTTGGATGATCATAAAAGCGCTCAGTTAAAAAGGTTTGGTAATTTCTTTATGGTAACTGAGCGCAGCAGAATAAACGACCGCTGAAATGCGTTTTTAAATGCTAGCTGGCATTTTATTACAGCTTGCGTAGTAGCTTACCGTGGCCGGCCAATCAGAAAATATACCCATTACACCCACTTGTTTTGCTAACACATCAACTACAGTCATCATATCGCCATCGTTATTGATTACATCAGCAATTGACTGATAATAATAACCACCCCCTTCATTTAGCGGCCCTGAGCGCTCAAGGCTCCATGCTATGAGCTTCAAACCTGCCGCTTTTGCGTCAATTGCGTATTGTGAAGGAACAATATTGTTATCGTTATCGATGGTAAGCATCATCCAAATGGGAGGCGCAAGTATTTTAACGTCGTCAGCAACCAGTTCAGCCATGCTTGGTTGCCATGTTGCTGGATTGCTCGGGTCAAAACCAGCTTCACTATCGCGACCATCTAAATAAACACTTTGATCTGCAAATTCAGGGTTGGTGTTAATCCAATATTTAACATCGTCTAAATTAAACGATTGTGGGTATACCTGATTTGCGGGAACATCTAATTGCGTGTACTCATCAAGCATTTTTTGTGCGTATTGTTCTTGGCTCATACCATCAAAAGGCATGCTAACTTGAGGCGACTTAAGCTCTGGGGTCATTTTTACACCCAACTCTTTAAATAACTCAATACTTTGCTTGTGGGTTAATAGCGTTCCTGTTTTTGAGTATAAATCGGTACGCCAATTTGGGGTGCCGTCAAGGTATTCTGCCACTGTGGTGGCTTTAGGATTCGCACCATCCATTTTTCCTTCAAGGGTTAAAAATTCGCTCAGGCTAATATCGCTTGTACAGCACTTTGCTGAAGCGGAAGCCCCGGTATTTGGATCGGCTGGGGTAAATGGCACACTGCATTTGGCGGCAAGTTCTGGGATAGCTAAAATGTTAGTGGTAGTATGTAAGTCACATTGTGAGTGGCGACACACTAGTTCTTTATCGTTTGTAAACGTTACATCGCACTCTACAATACCTGCGCCCATTCGCGCTGCTGCAATATAAGATTCTTTAGTATGTTCAGGGTATTGCATTGGGGCACCGCGATGCCCAATTGAAAAGTCTGTCTTATAAAATGGGCCATCTTGGCATGATGCTAATTGTGTTTTTAACTCGCTTGGCGCCATGTAGTTAATTAAATAATCAGGGCGTGTGCCAAGTTGAACATTGCTACCTTGGGCCACTTCTACAACGACTGGCGTGGGTACTTCTACAATTTCAACTTCAGTGTTAGTTACTAAAACGTCTTTTTCGACTACTTTAACTTCATCGTCACAACCGGTAAGTGCAACAATTAGAAGGCAACTGGCAGATAAGGTAATACGCTTCATTGTTTATCCTTAAAAAATAAAAGTTGCACTACCTTAGTAACTCTTAATGACAATTAAACGACAGAAAAGTGAACTTATTTTTTCGTCATTATCTGATTAACCACTAACGCTAAAAGCATTATTGCTGCACCAATACTTAGCCTAAAAATATCGGCATCTCTATTCCAAATAACAATATTAACAATAATACCGGCAGGGATGAGTAAGTTATTCATGACCGCCAACGCCCCAACATTGACAAGCGTTGCGCCTTTATTCCATAAAAAATAACCCAAGCCTGAGGCCACTATCCCTAAATAAATTAAAATCCCCCATTGTGTATTTGTGCTTGGCAGCTTACTCGAGTTACCAAATAATGCGTAACATAAGCCTGCAACAATAAGGGCGCCAATAAAAAACCAGCTAAATGCCGCCTTGTCGTCAAGCTGCTTGCCTTGGATTAACCGTTTGTAAGTAACTTGCCCAGTTGCAAAACTTAAATTGGCTCCTTGTACAAGCAACAGCCCTAGCCAAAAGTCATTGTCGAGATTTTCATAACGAATTGCTACTGCACCCAGCACGGCAATTAAGGCAACAATAAAAAATTGCGGATTAAACTGTTTGTTAAGGGTATCGTTTAATAAAGTAATATAGAGCGGCGTCATAACAGTAAAAAGCAATACTTCAGGGACGCTTAAAAACAAAAATGAGTGGTAGTAAAAACTGTACATAACCCCAAGTTGCACAGCGCCTATCAACATAAGCCTGATTGCGGTGGCGGGAGGAAGGCGTTTGATAAACGGTAAAAATACCAATGTAGCTAGCGCAACACGGATTAATACGCTAAACCATGCATCAACGTGCCCAGCTAAATATACGCCAATTAAACTAAACGAAAATGCCCAAAGCAGGGTCACTGCAAATAAATAGCCCATAACCATCATTGTGTAATAACTAATTGGCTAAGTTTATCTGTTATAAATTAAGGTATAAACAATAAAAGCCCGCAAGCGGGCTTTTATATTAAAAATAATAAGTTAAGTTATTATTCTACTAAACCACGGCGCTTAAGTAGTGCGTCGGTTGTTGGTTTTTGACCTCTAAACTCAATGTAGCTTTGCATTAAGTCACGGCTATTACCTTTTGATAAGATTTCTTTACGGAAGTTGTCGCCGTTTTCACGTGTTAAACCACCGTTGTTTTCCATGTGTGCAAATGCATCGGCTGCAAATACTTCAGTCCAAAGGTATGCGTAGTAACCCGCAGAGTAACCGCCGGCAAATGTATGGCTAAAGTAGTTTGATTTATAACGCGGTGGTACAGGGTAGTAATCAATACCATGAGCTTTTAGCGCTGCGTTTTCAAACTCTTGAACATCATTGATTTTCTTATCTGAACCAAATGAGTGCCATTCCATATCCAGTAAAGCAGCCGCTAAATATTCAGTCGTACCAAAACCTTGGTTGAATTTTTGCGATGCTAATACTTTATCAAGCAATGCTTGTGGAATTGGCTCACCTGTTTTGTAGTGCTTAGCGTAATTAGCAAGTACGCTAGGCTCAATCATCCAATCTTCATGTGCTTGAGATGGAAACTCAACAAAGTCACGCGCTGTTGCAGTGCCAGCAAGGCTTGGGTATTTAACATCTGAGAATAAACCGTGAGCCGCATGACCAAATTCATGGAACATAGTCGACACTTCGTCAAAGGTCATAAGCGTTGGCTCACCTTCAGCAGGTTTTGGAATATTTTGCGCGTTATAAATAACAGGTTTAGTGCCTTTTAAGCCGCTTTGGCTTACGTATGCACTCATCCATGCGCCGCCACGCTTGCCTTCACGTGCGTATGGGTCCATGTAAAATAAACCAATTGCACTGCCGTCAGCGTTGAATACTTCATAAACGGTTACATCTTCGTGGTAAACCGGTAAGTCTTGACGTTCTTTGAACGTAATACCGTATAGTTTATTCATCGCAAAGAATAAACCATCGTTAATTACTGAGCTCATTTCAAAGTAAGGTTTAACTAACGCAGGGTCTAGGTCGTATTTTTCAGCACGTACTTTTTCAGCGTAAAATGCCCAATCCCAAGGTTTAAGTTCGAAGCTTTCGCCCGAATCATTAATTACTTTTTGGATAGCTGCGGCTTCAATTTTCGCTTTTTCAACTGCTTTAGGGGCAAGGTCATCTAAAATGCCGTATACATTTTCAGTTGTTTGCGCCATACGCGAGGTCATTACATACGAAGCCCAATCTTTGTAGCCTAAAAGCTCTGCTTTTTGTGCACGTAAGTTTGTTTCTTCAATGATGATAGGACCATTTGTTTGTGCTGCACGGTTTGCTGAGGCAGTAAAAATTTGCTCACGTAACTCGCGGTTTTCAAGGCTTGATAAAATAGGCTGTTGCGTGGTGTTCACAAGCGTGATCATGTAGCCTTCTTTGCCCGCTTTTTTAGCTGCAGCTGCTAGGCCTGCAATTTCACCCTCAGAAAGGCCTGCAAGTTTAGACTTGTCAGTAACAACAATTACATCTTCTTTAAACGATTTTAAAACGTTTTGCGAAAACGCAGTAGATAAGTTAGCAAGTTGTGCGTTAATTTCGCGCATTTTTGCTTTTTCTTCGTCACTTAATTTAGCACCGGCTTTTACAAACTGCTTGTAGTAAAAGTCAACAAGGCGTTGATCTTCAGCGCTTAGTGCTGCTTGGTTATCATAGATTGTTTGAACGCGCTCAAATAAAGCACCGTTTAAATAAATGTCATCAGAGTGAGCCGATAATACTGGCGCCATTTTTTTACTAATGCGCTGGTATTCGTCATCTGAAATTAGGCCCGATAAGTTATAAAATGCCGTTGATACACGGTTCAATAACTCACCAGATAGTTCCATTTCAACTAATGTGTTTTTAAATGTTGCTGGCTCTGGGTTATTAGCAATTGCTTGAATTTGAGCTGTATGCTCTGCAATACCCGCGTCGAATACAGCTTCGTAATCTTTAGTACCAAATTTATCAAACTCAGGTGCCATGTATTGTAAAGGACTTGGTTTGAATAACACATTGCTTGCGTTTACGTCTTGCACTTGTGCTGCGCTTTCTTTTGCCATTGTTTGTGTTTCTGATTTATTTTCTGAACAGGCAGATAGTAATAATGCACTAGCAATTGTAGTGGCGATTAGGGTTTTACGCATAATAACTCCATAGAAAGATTAGCCGGAATAGGCTTTTCGAGTCGAAAAACCCACTTAACTTACCAAATTTTGATTTATATACAATAAAGTTTATCGAGATTATGCAGGATTTAAACGCAAATTAGCTAAAAATAGATGTTTAGGTAGGTAAAAGTAGCTTGTGTTGTTTGTTTTTTGGTGGCACAAGTACTGCAAAATAACAAAGTGCAATTTTTAAAGTCAGTTAAATTGCATTGTGGCGTGCTAATGTTAGTTAATTAAAACACATTCACTCTATAATAATATTAAAGACCCCCTGATTGGAAAATAAATGAATTTAGAACAAATAAACGAAATCCTTTCTTTTGTTGTATTTAGTTACAACGATATACAACTCACAGTGGCAAAAATAATTCAGGTGCCACTTATTTTATTTGCAATGTGGTTTGTGGTGACACACATTGGTAAGTTAATAAAAAGAACTCTACTCGCCAAAAAAATAAGCCAAGATGCTGTTCATTTATTCACGCGTATTTATTTTATTTTAAGTATCGCCATATTAGTTTTTACCTCGCTAGAAGTATTAAATATTCCATTAACGGCTTTTGCATTTGTATCGGGTGCTATTGCAATAGGTGTGGGGTTTGGTGCGCAAAATATAATTAATAACTTTATAAGCGGTTGGATATTAATGTGGGAGCGTCCTATTCGAATAGGTGACTTTTTAGAAGTAGGCAGTGCCAAGGGGGTCGTCGAAACTATAAATACACGTTCAACGCGGATTCGTCGAAATGATGGCGTACATATGTTGATCCCCAACAGCCAATTACTAGAAAACACAGTAACAAACTGGACGTTAATTGATGGTAATGCACGCTCGTCGGTAAGCGTAGGTGTTGCTTATGGATCGGATGTAGTTTTAGTTAAAAAACTCATCCAACAGGTGCTTGATGAGCATAAAGCGATTTTAAAAACACCAAAATCGGCAGTGCTATTTGACGACTTTGCCGATAGCTCATTAGTTTTTAACGCTGTTTTTTGGGTATGTGCTGAATCTGAAACCATGCTTAGAACCGTGCGCAGTGATATTCGCTTTAGTCTGTACGATGTATTTGAGCAAAATAATGTAGTGATTGCGTTCCCTCAACGAGACATTCATATAGATGGAGAAATAGCCTTAAAACGAACGTGATAAAGCATTGAGGAAAAAACCGCCTAGTGCGGTTTTTTCTTCGTTAGCAAAAAGCGTACCTAAGTTAGGTTTTTAAGTTAAAACTTTAAAATTGCTACTTTATTTGCAGTTTTATTGATAAGGACATATGTCCTTATAATTGGGTTTTTACATCTAAAAAGTAATAAAAAGCCGCTATCTTGTGGTTAAATGTTGCAAAAAAGTTTCAAAATTACAAAGATTTTATGCAGTAAATTTATCACACAGTGGTATAATCTCACTCGTTCGTTCAGCCTCATTATTTCGTTTTTGTACTCTCGATAATGAGGTCCGCGCGCATATAGCCAAGTCGCGAAAAATTGTACGAGCCCGCAATGAATACATTGCGCAACACAAAAAATCGTTGATCAAGAGTGCATACAAAAGGTTAAAACCCGACATGAAAGCAATTAAAAAATCTGCAATAGCGACAATCATTAATGCCGCACTATTATCTGCTGCTGGCACTTCTGTTTCTTCATTTGCTGCTGAAGAAGAAACGGCTAAAAAAAATAACCAATTAGAAGTTATTCAAGTTACTGCGCGTAAACGTGTAGAAAATGCTCAAGAGGTGCCTGTAGCTGTATCTGCACTGCAAGGTGATAACCTTGATGCATACAGCTCGGCAGGCATGGATATTCGTTTTATGAACGCAAAAATTCCAAGCTTGTCTATCGAATCTTCATTTGGCCGTTCTTTCCCACGTTTTTACGTACGTGGTTTAGGTAACACGGATTTCGATTTAAATGCGTCTCAACCTGTATCGTTAGTTGTTGATGAAGTTGTTCAAGAAAATGCGATTTTAAAAGGCTTTCCTGTATTTGATGTTGAACGCGTAGAAGTATTACGTGGTCCGCAAGGTACTTTATTTGGCCGTAATACGCCAGCAGGCCTTGTTAAGTTTGACTCAGTTAAACCTAGCCAAGAGTTCGACGGTTACGGTGCGGTTTCATACGGTAGCCGTGGCGCAGTAGACACTGAAGGTGCTGTAGGTGGTGCGTTAACAGATCGTTTATCTGCTCGCGTTTCATTATTATGGCAAGATAAAGATGATTACATAGATAACCAAGCACCTAATTTTGAAGCTAAAGATCAACAGGGCGGTTATACTGAAAAAGCAGCACGTATTCAGTTTTTATACGAAGGCGATGATTTTTCTGCTTTATTAAACTATCACACACGTGATTTAGATGGTTCACCTATCGCGTTCCGCGCAAATGTTATTGAGTCTGGTTCTAACGAATTAGTCGATAACTATGAGCACGATGTTGTATATCAAGATGCCGGTGCTCGTTCTACTCAACAAGTAGAATCTGAAGGTATGAGTCTAAGACTTGAATGGGATCTTGAAAACCACACTGTAACGTCTATCTCTGCATGGGAAAGCGCTGAAATATACTCTCGTGGTGATATTGACGGTGGTTACGGTGCTGTATTCCTTCCTGATTACATGGGGCCTGGCTTTATTCCTTTCCCTTCAGAAAGTGCTGATGGTATTCCTGAGCAAGATCAAATTACTCAAGAGCTTCGTTTATCAAGTAACTTTGATGGCGACTTAAACTATCAAGTAGGTGTTTTTTACTTTGACGAAGAGCTAACAATTGAAAACTTTAGCTATGACACGTTTTCATCACCGGCCGGCGCCTTAAATGGGTATGTTAAACAGCAACAAGATACAACCGCTTGGGCAGTATTTGGCTCTGTTGATTATGTTGTATCTGATGATTTAAAAATCACAGCGGGCCTTCGTTACTCTGATGATGAAAAAGATTTCTCTGCAGATCGTACACTAAGCCCTATTGGCGGTGGTGCTTTATTTATCGAGCAAGATGTTAGCGATAGCCATGTAAGCTGGGATTTATCTGCTAACTACAAAGTAAACGAAGACGTAAACTGGTACAGCCGTGTAGCTAATACATTCCGCGCACCAAGCTTGCAAGGTCGTATTTTATTTGGTGATGAAGTAACAACAGCTGATTCTGAAACCGTAACTTCATTTGAAACAGGTATTAAATCAGATGTGCTAGACGGACAAGGTCGTGTAAATGCAACTGTGTTCTACTACACAATGAGCGATCAGCAATTGACCGCTGTAGGTGGTGGTGCAAACTTTAACCGCTTAATTAATGCAGACAAAACGACAGGCTACGGTTTTGAGTTAGACACTGAATGGGTATTAAGCGACGAGCTTAATGCAACATTTAACTTAAGCTATAACAAAACTGAGCTTAAAGATAATGACTTAGCGGTAGCTGTGTGTGGCCAATGTACAGTGACAGATCCAACTTTCCAAGTTGCAGGTGCCTTTGGGCCTGAAGATCGTGCGATTTTAGACGGTAACAGCTTACCGCATGCACCAGAGTGGATCTCTAACTTTACGCTTCGTTACACTAAAGAGCTTGAAGATGGTGATTTCTTTGCAAA
>NZ_NTLW01000054.1:0-13974 GCF_002632075.1 Pseudoalteromonas sp. ESRF-bin5
ATTACTGACAGAAAGACTTAAAAAATATTATCAGATATTTTCCAAATTCAGTTAGTGCGTAGGAATACGGATTAACGCCCAAATTTGCTTGGTGACAATAGCGTTTTGGACCCACCTGATTCCATGCCGAACTCAGTAGTGAAACGAAACAGCGCCGATGATAGTGTAGCATTTGCTATGTGAAAGTAGGACATTACCAGGCTTCAAATTGTAGAAAGCCCGACTAGCGATAGTCGGGCTTTTTTACGTCTGCAGAAAAGTAATATTCACATTCCCTTCTCTAAAGCGTCGCGTCTCTTAAGCAAAGCGCCTCTTTGTGAACAGTGTTTTGGCTATTTAATACACTGGCCTATGGTAGGTAACATTTGCTATGTGACTCTCCACCGCTGAGGGCACTACAACATAATTTATAAGGCTAAGGGTAGGAAGTAATCAGCGTATATGCATTTACATCCAGAGGTTTCAGTTAGAAGACTGTACACTATATTTGAAAACCACTTACTACCTAGAGTGATGCTGGAATAAGTATAATTGGGTTATGCTTGTGCGTAGTTTGTTTTATTGCCCAACCAGCGTTGAATGAGTGGATCTACATATTGAGGGTATTGATTTAACATCTGTTGTGCAATGGGCCTTACTTGATTTAGGGTTTGTTTATCTCTGGTTAAATCAGCAATTTTAAATTCTGCTAAGCCTGTTTGCTTAGTTCCAAGGACTTCACCTGGGCCGCGTATTTCTAAATCCCGCTCAGCTATCACAAAGCCATCGTTACTGTCTCTAAGTACACCTAAGCGTTTTTGAGCGGTATGCGAAAGTGGTGCATGGTATAAAAGGACACAATGGGAGGCAATATTACCCCTTCCCACACGCCCGCGTAACTGGTGTAATTGTGCTAAACCTAAGCGCTCTGGGTTTTCAATGATGATTAAGCTTGCGTTAGGTACATCAACACCTACTTCAATTACTGTTGTAGCAACTAAAACATGTATAAGGCCTCTTTTAAAGTCGTCCATGATGGACTGCTTTTCTGCTGGCTTCATTCGTCCGTGCACTAAGCCAATATTTAAATCTGGCAGGGCTTCTTTCAATTGCACAGCACTATCTTCAGCTGCTTGACATTGCAGTGCTTCAGACTCATCAATGAGTGTGCATACCCAATAAACTTGACGTTCTTGTTCATTGCAAGCAGATTTAACGCGAGTAATTATATCGTCACGACGCGTGTCTGGAAGTGCTACTGTAGTAATAGGTGTTCGGCCAGGTGGTAACTCATCAATAATTGAGACTTCTAAGTCGGCATAAGCTGTCATTGCTAGAGTACGTGGAATAGGGGTTGCGGTCATCACTAGTTGATGTGGATAACAGCCATTAAATTGTCCCTTTTCTCTTAGTGTTAAACGCTGGTGAACACCGAACCGATGTTGCTCATCAATAATTATAAGTACTAGGTTGTTAAATTTTACTTCATCTTGAAATAAAGCATGTGTACCTACAATCATTTGTGCTTCACCAGAGGCAATCTTTTCTAGTGTTGCTGTGCGTTCTTTACCTTTTGTTTTTCCACCAAGCCATGCTACGTCTATGCCTAATTGTTTAAACCATGAGGTGAAACTTATACCATGCTGCTCTGCAAGTATTTCAGTAGGTGCCATTAAAGCTACTTGAAACCCTTGAGCTATTGCTGTTAATGCGCTTAATGCCGCAACTAAGGTTTTGCCAGAGCCTACATCGCCTTGAACTAGGCGCATCATAGGATAAGGAGATGCTAGATCAGCTTTAATTTCTGACACAACACGATTTTGTGCATTGGTTGGCGCAAAAGGCAATTGTGATAAAAATTGAGGCTCTAATTTATTTGTAGAACTTAGAGACACTGCTTTTGCTTGCTGTCCTTGCTCTCTTACTTTTAATAAGCTTAGGTTTTGTGCTAGTAATTCTTCAAATACTAAACGCTGCTGAGCAGGGTGTGTGCCTTGCTCTAGTTCATTAACATCGATATCACTAGGTGGGCGATGAAGCAACAATAAGGCATCAGCTAGTGCAAGTTGAGAAGGCTGCCATTGCACGGGTAACAGTTCTTCAACAGAGTATTTATTAAGCAGCTCTACAGCTTGTTCACTTAGGGCCCTAATAGATAATTGCTTTAAACCATCTGTTGTTGGGTATACTGGCGTTAATGTTGAAGCTGTTGGCTGCTCACTTGGTGTATCACTTAAACTGTATTCTGGATGGCTCATTTCAAAGCTAACACGCCCGCGGCGAACTTCGCCGAAGCAACGTATTATTTTTCCAGGGCTTAATGCATTTTTTTGTGCAGCACTGAAATTAAAAAATCTAAGTGTGAGCCTCCCTGTATTATCATTTATTTGTACAACGAGCATACGTCTTTTGCCAAATGTGATCTGGCTTGTTTCTATTGTTGCTTCAATGCTCACATGGCTGTGTAATGACAGTTCGTTGATGGAATAAATACGGGTTCTATCTTCGTACCTAAGCGGTAAGTGAAAGAGCATGTCTTGCACGTTTTTAATACCTAGCTTTAAAAGGCGTTCGGCCATTTTGGGTCCGACCCCTTTAAGTTCCGTAATGGGGTATTGGTTTAAGCTAGGTTTAGACAATGTAGGCTCAAATCTTTTTATTTGTGAATGAGTTAAGTGTACTCACAGGCTCGCTAAGCATCAAGCATGTTTTAAAGCGTGCCAAAATTCATCGTCAGCAATTATTTCACCGTCTTCATCGAGTGGCGGGTAAGGTAGTTTTTTTATACGGCATTGTTTAGCTATAACGGGGTGGTAGCCTTCAAAATACATAGGGTGTTTTATATCTTCGCTCAACATATTACGGCTATATAGCCCTGCCTTTTCGCGTTGATGTTGTGCTTCAAATAAAATGAGTGCTGCAGCCACAGAAACATTAAGAGATTGCACCATGCCTTGCATAGGGATAATTATGTTTTGATCGGCATGCTTAAGGGCTTGTGCTGAGATCCCGGTTTTTTCTTGCCCAACAATAATTGCTGTGGGTTTTGTGTAATCTATTTCTCTAAAATCAACGGCATCCTCGCTCAGGTGCGTGGCTAATATTTGTACATTTGGGTTGTGCTGTCGCATCATGGTTGCAGCATCATCAATATTTTTATGAAGGTGGGTTTCTAGCCAATTTTTACTCCCGCCAGAGGTGTTATTAGTTAGCCATTTTTGGTTTTCAGGCCATACAGCATGTACATGGTGGCAACCCACTGCATCGGCACTTCTTACAATAGCCGATAGGTTATGGTGTTTGTGCACGTCTTCTAGGCACACGGTTAAGTCGGTTTGGCGACGCGATAAGACGTCTTTAATTCGTTGATAGCGATTTTGCTGCATGGTGATCCTCTTTTTTATTAATTATACGAAATTTTATGTACTAAGGCATCACTGTACGGCTAATTGGGTTTTGTAAAGAAATAAGTGTTTCGGTGGACTGGATAGCTTCTATCGCTTGAATTTTATTTATTAATACATCCTGTAAGTGGTCGATTGATTTAGCCATTACTTTAATAAAAATGCTGTAATTACCGGTGGTGTAATAGGCTTCAACAACTTCTTCGAGCGCTTCGAGTTTAATGAGTGTTTCAGGATAGTCGCGTGCATTATTTAAATTAATACCAATAAAGCAGCAAACGTCATAGCCAAGTCGCTTTGTATTTATACTTAATTGGGTGCCTGTGATAATTCCTGCTTGTTTTAATTTTTCTACACGCACATGAATAGTGCCGGCACTTACGTTAAAACGTTTCGCTAATTCTGCATAAGCTGTGCGGGCGTTTTCCATTAAAGCGTGAAGTATCTGTTTATCGAGATTATCGATTTGATAATTTTCCATTATTTTTTCTTATTTAAATTAGTGAATTCACATTTTTATCCCCTATAAATTAATCGAAATTATACATTAAAGCTATTTTAATTGTGGGTTATTGAATTAAAAGTTTAAATCGTTACAGTAACTTCATTAGCAGCATCTGTTAGGTGCGTTATTAAAAATAAAGTAAGTAACAATAACTGGGAATGAGGCCAATTATTATGAGTTCACACTATGTGCAGCAGCAGTTGCAAATAAGCAGCGTAAAGCAATTTTTTTCACGGCAATTGGAAAAGCAGTTAGGGCTAGTCGAAGTGCAGGCACCTATTCTTGCAAAAGTAGGCGATGGCACACAAGATAATTTAAGCGGTCATGAAAATGCTGTAGCAGTAAATGTAAAAGCGATTGCCGATAGCCAATACGAAGTTGTGCATTCGCTAGCAAAGTGGAAACGTAAAACGTTAGGTGAGTATGGATTTAGTAAAGGTGAAGGCCTTTACACTCAAATGAAGGCACTGCGCCCTGATGAAGAGTCGCTAAGCCCTATCCACTCGGTTTACGTTGATCAGTGGGATTGGGAAAAGGTAATTTGTGAATCAACAGAACGTTCTTTAACTACCCTCAAACGTACAGTTGAATCAATTTATAAAGGCATAAAAGAAACAGAGAAATTTGTTAGCGAACACTTTTCGCTTGTTCCTTTTTTACCGAGCAATATTCAATTTGTGCATAGTGAAGAGCTTCGTAAAATGTACCCTGACCTTACTGCTAAAAATCGCGAAAAAGCAATAGCAAAAAAATATGGTGCTGTATTTTTAATTGGGATTGGTGGTCAATTAGGCGATGGTCAAATTCACGATGTAAGAGCGCCTGATTATGACGATTGGTCTACACCAACGAGCGAACAATATATAGGGCTCAATGGTGATATTTTAGTATGGAATCCAATACTGGAAGATTCCTTTGAGATATCTTCAATGGGGATTCGTGTAAGCCCTGAGGTACTAAAAACTCAGTTGAGCATTACAGGAGATGATAACCGCCTGCAATTGGATTGGCATAAGGCATTATTAAAAAGTCAGTTTCCACAAACTATTGGTGGTGGTATTGGGCAATCACGTTTGGCTATGTTATTGCTGCAAAAGGAACATATTGGACAAGTTCAAGTTGGAGTATGGTCAACACAAACACATGCAAGCGTTGACGGTCTACTCTAATGAAAGATATAAGAGTGCTGCTTTGAGCACTCTATATTCACGATGTTTTAAACTCAACTTCTACTTTGTTATTCATCAGTTTTATTGTGCAAGGTGGGTAATTACGGTTTGTTTTAAGAACTTTATCAAAAATATGTATTTCCACACCTGAATGTAAAACTGTATTGACGATTAAGTGTGTATTTGTAAGTAATTCATGAAGGTTATTCTCTAATGATGAGAGTTGCCTTTCATATTGCTCTGCTTGTTGACATAGATGTAACTGAGTAGCACCAATTTTATTGATAAGTTCGTTTTTTCTTTCTGGATCTTTAAGTAAGTCTGCTTTTTCTAATGCAGGTTGTAAGGAGTCTAATTGCTGCTCCGTTTTAGCAAGCTCTTTAAAGCACTCGTCAGTTTCAGCAGTAATATCACCGCCGGAGCTTGCTAAATTAATAACCATTTTAGCACCCGATTCGTTGCCAATTTCACCAGCAATTAATGTTGTCGCGTCTAAAATCTCGCCGCCAAATATCTTACCTTTAGGTAAATCTGGTTGACCTACCTTAAGAGCATGACGTGCCTTCATAATACAGTGGCTAGTTTGTCGCTCAATAAAAATATTTGCAGCTTCTAAATAGCAATATTGTGAGTGTGATACATGAATGTCGCCTTCACATATAAGCTTACACGAAAGCGATTTGTCGTCAGATTTTTGATGCCCAATAACGCCTTGCTTAACAGTAATATTACCGCCGGCCGTTAACTCACCAGATTCAACAGTACCAAATATTGTAATATCACCTTTGGCGGTTACTTTCATTCCAGGTTCTATATTTCGAGTAACAATCACACTGCCTTCAAAATCAATATGACCGCTTTTAACGTTGACATCGGGAATAGTAAAAATATCGTCTACGCGCATTCCGTTAGTAATTTCAATAGGCACACCTGATATGGTTGATACTAACTCTAGAGGGTTAAGTTTAGAGATCTCGGTACCCTCACCGGCAACAAGTTGTTTATTGTCACCCGGTTTCGCTGGTAGTATATCGCCAAGTACAGTAAAGCCTTCTTTTCCTGGAGTTGCGGGTTGCTGGCGTATAAGTACCGCACCAGGCTCAACACTTGCCATTTTACCAAAGTCACGCATATCAACGCTGCCATCTTCTTTTAACTTTGGGGTTTTTAGATGGTCTTTTAAGGTTCTTACTTTGGTAACGAGTTTAGTTGCTAAGCCATCACTGGGCAGGCGGCCTTGAGCCAAAATACCCTGCACAACCTCACCTGCTTTAGCAGTAAATTGCTTTTGTAATAGTTGTTCTAAATATGCTTGCTTATAACCACGAACTATACCTGCTTTGACTAGCTGTTTTTTTGCATCATCAAGGCTGAGTAAATCACCGCCTTGCGCGACGGTAAGCTCGCCAGTAGCCATCATTTTATCATCACTGATGACAACCTCTAACTTTGCATCGTATTTGGTCGCGACGATAAGTACTGGCTCTGCACTTTTATCTTTGAAGAATGCATTAATTGCGTCGTAATCAATTTTACAGTCGCAAAATTTAGACATTTCTATTGCTTCAATAACAAATGTAGCACTTGGAGGCGGGTGTTTATTTACATCGAGTAAAACATTCCCATTATGAGTAAGCTTAAACACAGCTAATCCTTTTTAACCACTAAAGTTTTAGTAAATTAATGACATAGTTACAGAGTGATAGAAATTGAAGACGGAGTCAAGATAGTAAGAATAACAATATAGTATAAAAAGAGGACAGGTGTGAGCTATAGAGTGGGTCTATAGCTCAGGAAAATATTAGTTAGTTGAAGGCAGTTCCATTATTCCGTCAATCTCAACTTGTACACCTTTTGGTAAAGCACGTACACCAACTGCTGCACGTGCAGGGTATGGCTGCTTAAAGTACTGGCTCATCACTTCGTTAACGACAGCAAAGTTAGATAAATCAGTTAAATAAATATTTACTTTAACTAAGTCTTGAATTTTACCACCGGCTTCTTCACACACTGCTGTGATATTTTTAAATACTTGATGTGTTTGCTCACTAAAGTCTTCTGATATAACTTCCATAGTCTCAGGTACTAATGGAATTTGACCAGACAAGTATACTGCAGTGCCAACTTTAACTGCTTGGCTATAAGTACCTATTGCTGCAGGTGCTTTTTCGGTGGATATAAATGCTTTGTTCATGTTTTTCCTATGTTATTTTTTTCGATAGACTTTTTGCACATCGGGCATTACGCGAATTTTTCGCATAATATTGGCAACATGGACACGGTTTTTAACCGTGACTCCAAGGTCTATCACATATAAATTACTTTCTTTTTCGTCAGTCGCTATTTCAACAATATTAGCGTGGGTTGTGGCAACTACGTTGGTTAACTTAGCTAACGCACCTTGATGATTAATAATCTCTACCCTAAGGGCTGCTATGTATTCTTTTTCAGGGTTATCATCCCATTTTACGACCAAGTATTTAGATCGTTCACTTTCCCAGCCACGAATATTTTTACATTCTTGGCGATGAACTGTTAATCCTTTACCTTGGCTTATGTGTGCAGTAATTGCATCACCTGGGACAGGGCGGCAACATTTAGAGTAATTGACTAACATGCCTTCTGTTCCAATAATGGTCGCTTTGGCTTGTTTCGTTATGTCGGTCAAGTCGTCAGAATCATTTTGCAATAAACGCTTGGCTATGAGTACGCTCATTAAATTACCAGCGCCAATTTCTACAAGCAGCTCAAGTAAGGTCGAAAGTTCATGCTCCTCAAGAACGCGTGCAATATTTTCATCAGGAATACTATCTAGCTTGTTTTCGCCTAGTGCAGAGTCGAGTAAGCGTCTACCAAGCAACATAGCTTCTTCATGATGCTGACTCTTAAGGTAATTACGAATACCTAAGCGCGCTTTACCCGTCACAATAAAGTTAAGCCAAGTAGCATTAGGGTGAGCGCCTGAACTGGTGATCACTTCAATTGTTTGGCCTGTGTCTAGTGGTTTACTTAACGGGTAAGGTTTGCGGTTAACACGCGCGCCTACACAGGTATTGCCTACGTCGGTATGAACTGCATACGCAAAATCGACCGCAGTAGCGCCCATTGGTAGTTCAACTATTCGGCCATCAGGGGTGAATACGTAAATTTCCTCAGGGAATAATTCTGTTTTAACGTTTTCAATAAATTCAAATGACGACCCTGCACTTTGTTGAAGTTCAAGTAAGCTTTGCATCCATTGACGAGCACGTTGCTGAGACGTATTTCCTGCACCATCGCCTGCTTTTTTATACATCCAATGTGCTGCAACGCCTTTGTCGGCCATATGATCCATATCATGAGTACGAATTTGTATTTCTACAGGAATACCATGCGGGCCAACAAGCGAAGTATGCAACGACTGGTAACCATTTGTTTTAGGTACCGCAATGTAATCTTTAAAGCGAGTTTCAATAGGTTTATATAAATTATGCGCAACGCCTAATACACGGTAGCAGGTATCCATTGAATCGACGGCAATTCTAAACGCATAAATATCCATTACCTCATTAAACAGCAACTCCTTATTTAGCATTTTTTTATAAATGCTATAAAGGTGTTTTTCGCGTCCAGATACAGTAGCAGCAATGCCCGATTCTTCTAAGCGAGCTTCTACTTCAGTTTGAATATTGGAGATAACTTCTTTGCGGTTACCACGGGCTTTAGCCACTTCCGACTTAAGTGCACGATGGCGCATAGGGTATAATGCTTGAAAACCTAAGTCTTCCAGTTCATTTTTTATATCGTGAATACCCAAACGGTTTGCAATGGGTGCGTATATTTCAAGTGTTTCACGCGCTATGCGGCGGCGTTTATCTGGGCGAAGTGCGCCAAGGGTGCGCATATTGTGTGTTCTATCGGCAAGTTTGATTAAAATAACCCGAATGTCTTGTGTCATTGCCATGATCATTTTTCGGTAGTTTTCAGCCTGAAACTCTTTTTTATCTTTAAAGCTTAGCTTATCAAGCTTACTTACACCTTCAACAAGTTCTGCGACGGTTTCGCCAAAAATCTCAGCTAAGTCTTGTTGGCTAAAGTCGGTATCTTCAATTACATCGTGCATTAATGCGGCCATGAGCGTTTCATGATCAAGGTGCATACCTGCGAGGATTTGAGTTACTTCAACGGGGTGAGTAATGTAAGGCTCGCCGCTTGAGCGAGTTTGACCTTCATGGGCCTCTCGTGCTACCACGTAAGATTTTTGTACCAGCTCAACTTCAGCAGCAGGTAAGTATTCAGAAATTTTCTTTTTTAGACCTTCAAAAAGATACATTCACACTCCAATGTTCTAGTGAAGCAAATTAGGTAACGGTAAGTTAAGAATATACGATGAAAAGAAAGGATTGCCAACGGCTATAGTAGAAATACTGCGCCGTTGGCTAAATCAGACCGGGAGGTCGATTATTGGTTGCCACCAACAATAGCAGCAACAGCAGCAAGTTCTGCTGCTTCTTGATGTTGTTGTTCTTCACGGTCAATTAAATCCATTGATGAGCTATCAACAAGGTTTAATTCAATTTCACGTAAAGCAACAACGGTTGGTTTATCGTTTTCAGGGTCTACTAGTGGAGTTTTACCACCAACAGCAATTTGGCGGGCACGACGAGCCGCAACTAAAATTAAGTCAAAACGATTACCAACTGCATCTACTGCATCTTCAACTGTTACGCGAGCCATCTCAGCACTCCAAAAATAATTTAAAAGCAAAGGCGTAGTTTACTGTACGCAGGGACTTTCGCCAATAGGTAGTGGTCAATTTTTATCAGTTTTACTGAGTATGACCTAATTAAATGCCCTTAATTTACTTTAAAAGGTCATTTAGTAATTTTTTATTACGAATTTCTTGAGCGCTTAATGTTAAACGCTGCGCCATAACAATCGTTTCGATATCACCAAGGGCAGTATCAAAATCATCGTTTACAATAACAAAATCGTACTCGTTGAAATGAGATGTTTCAGATTGTGCTTTGGCCATACGAGACGCAATAACATCTGCAGAGTCTTGGCCGCGGTTATTTAAGCGTTGTTCAAGTTCTGCTTTAGAAGGCGGTAAAATAAAAATAGTCTGCACGCTTGGCATAATTTTACGAACTTGCTGTGCACCTTGCCAGTCTATGTCTAAAAATACATCTATGCCTGCGTCAAGTTGCGACTTAATAGCTTGTTTTGATGTACCGTAATAGTTATCAAAAACTTGTGCCCACTCAAAAAAATCATCTTTGGTAATTAATGCTTTAAACTCATCTGTAGTTACAAAGTGATAGTGAATGCCATTTTCTTCACCTGGGCGAGGTGAGCGAGTGGTGTGCGATACCGATACTTTCATATCTGCATGTTTCTTAAGTAAGGCATTAATTAAGCTAGACTTACCTGCACCTGATGGCGCTGATAAAATAAATAAGTTTCCGCGAGTTTGAGCCATGTTTTTCTCTATCAAAAAATAAACAGGCTTGGGTTATAAATAACCCAAGCCTTTAATTATTACATTGTACTTTATTTAGCTATTTGTGCTCAAGTGAGTCACAGGCGAACTTTACGCTATTCAATATTCTGGATCTGCTCACGCATTTGTTCAATTAAAACTTTAAGCTCGACCGCCGCATTAGTAATATCGCTATTAATAGACTTAGAAGCGAGGGTATTTGCTTCTCGGTTAAACTCTTGCATCATGAAATCTAAGCGACGGCCACATGCGCCGCCTTTTTTAAGAATTTTTTTAGTTTCTTTAACATGAGACTTTAAGCGATCTAGCTCTTCAGCTACATCTTGTTTTTGTGCCAGATAAATTAGTTCTTGCTCAAGACGAGACTCGTCAATATTTGTCGTTAAATCTTCCAATTTTTGTTCAAGTTTCTCACGTTGCCATTTAGTAATTTCTGGCATGTGAGTTTCTACAGTGTTTACTTGCTCTATAATTGCATCAAGGCGAGTTGCTATCATCTCTTCTAAATTTGCGCCTTCATCACCCCGTGCTGATTTAAAGTCTTCTATTACTTCATCAAGCCCTGCAATTAGCGCTGTGTTTACGCTGTCCATATCCAGTTCTTCGGCTTCCATTACACCAGGCCAGCGTAAAATATCAACAGGGTTTATCTCACCATTACTTTGCTGTTGAACCCATTTAGCACTATTTATAAGTTGTTCAGCCAATGCTTGATTGATTGATAACTCACCAACATGAGCTGGGTTTGCAACAAACTTTAAAAATACTTCTACTTTACCGCGCTGTAGATGTTTACGTAAGCGTTCACGAATAACAGGCTCCATCCCACGAAATTGCTCTGGTGCGCGAATAAAGGTTTCAAGGTAACGTTGGTTAACTGATCGAACTTCCCAAGTGCCAGTGCCCCAATCGCCTTTTATCTCGCGACGCGCATAAGCTGTCATACTGTGGATCATGGATGGTTTCCTAAGTTTTATAATACATAATTAATTATTATTATACCGAAACACTCTCCAACCTCTAGGGAAAATTTAAGTAGCTGAATGTTTTGCAACCAGGTATTTGTTAAATCAGCATGGTATCTGTACTCACATACACTTATAATGTGGCAAATTATGAATTAAGGGGATCGTCAATGCGTCCAAGCCAAAGAACACCAAATCAAATTAGACCCGTATCATTTACACGTAATTATACTTTACATGCAGAAGGGTCTGTACTTGTTGAATTTGGTAATACCAAAGTACTTTGTACAGCTACGGTTGAATCGGGCGTTCCGCGTTTCATGAAAGGCCAAGGTAAGGGATGGATAAATGCTGAGTACGGCATGCTTCCAAGGTCAACACACACGCGCAATGCTCGTGAAGCGTCTCGTGGTAAGCAAGGTGGCCGAACAATGGAAATTCAACGTTTGATCGCACGTGCACTTCGCGCTGCAGTTGATTTAAAAGCACTTGGCGAAAACACAATTACTATTGATTGTGATGTCATTCAGGCCGATGGTGGAACACGCACAGCATCAATAAGCGGTGCTTGTGTTGCACTTGTCGATGCACTAACCCACATGCGTGCCAAGGGTATGATTAATTCAAACCCGCTTAAGCATATGATTGCTGCGATTTCAGTTGGCATATATAAGGGCCAAGCTATAAGTGATTTAGAATATATTGAAGACTCAGCGGCAGAAACTGATATGAATGTAATTTTAACTGAAACAGGTAAAATTATTGAAGTTCAAGGCACGGCAGAGGGCGAACCGTTTTCGTTTGATGAGCTTGATGAGTTACTTACATTAGCAAAACACTCTATTAGAGAGATCATTGACGTTCAAAAGCAAGCATTAGCATAAATAAGTAGGTAGCAAAAAATGAAAGATTACCAAAAAGAATTTATTGAATTTGCGCTAGAAAAGCAGGTACTGAAGTTTGGTGAGTTTACCCTTAAATCAGGCCGTACTAGTCCATACTTCTTTAATGCAGGCTTATTTAACACTGGACGTGATTTAGCACGGTTAGGCCGTTTTTATGCTGCAGCTCTAGAAGATGCGGCTATAGAATATGATGTTTTATTTGGACCAGCTTATAAAGGTATTCCAATCGCTACCACCACAGCTGTAGCATTAGCAGATCATTACAACAAAGATGTACCTTATTGCTTTAACCGCAAAGAGAAAAAAGCGCATGGTGAAGGCGGTACATTAGTAGGCTCACCATTAAATGGTAAAATCATGCTGGTGGATGATGTGATCACGGCGGGTACCGCAATTCGCGAATCAATGGAAATCATCGCAGATAATGGCGCAGACTTAAGTGGTGTATTAATAGCACTAGATCGTCAGGAAAAAGGTAAAGCTGAGCTCTCTGCTATTCAAGAGGTTGAGCGCGACTTTAATACACAGGTAATCTCTATTGTTAAACTTGCTGATTTAATTAGTTACCTTGAAAACCAAGGGACAATGGGTGAACATTTAGTATCAGTAAAAGCGTATCGTGATAAATACGGCGTAGCCTAAAATATAAAGCCTCGCATTGCGGGGCTTTCTTTTGACCTTTTAAAGAGCTTATTTAATGAAAGATGTATTCAAACCAAATGGATTAGGGTTCAAGCGTGTATTTAAAGCCACATACTGCTCCTATCTAGGATTTAAAGCAGCGTTTAAAGAAGAAGCTGCATTCAGGCAAGAGCTACTGATCTGCATAATCCTTTTTCCTTTTTCATTTCTGCTGGCATCTTCATTACTTCATTGGGCAATTCTTATGTGCTCACTGTTAGTGGTATTAATTGTTGAGTTATTAAACTCAGCAATTGAAGCACTAACAGATCGTGTAAGCACAGAACTACATGTTTTGTCAGGCAGGGCAAAAGATATGGGCTCTGCAGCCGTCACGCTTTCACTAATGATCCTTGTGATCTTGTGGGGAGTGAGTTTGTATATGAAGATCGTCGGATCTTAGCCTACTGTTTCAAAGCAAAATTGACGATACATGTTAATAAAATGAAAGCAATGTTGTTTTTTTAGTGTGTTTAGCTCAAATACTCATCGAACAGTATGTTTTTTCAAGTTTTCTTCAAAAAAGGGTTGATCTGTTTTCGGATCTCCCTATAATGCGACCCCACTGAGACGGCAGAGCAGGCAACGCTTAGCGAGGCAAGCAAACCACTTAGTGAGTCGAGTAAAACTTAAGTTTAGATTTTTATAAAATTTAAAATTAAGTGTTGACAAAAATACAGGAAAGCGTAAGATTCGCTTCCCTTGAGTCGCTAAGGCAACTCAAACGTTCTTTAACAATATAAAGCAATCATCTGTGTGGGCACTCGTACAGATTGAGTTCTAACAGCCAAGCTTAGTTCGCTAAGTGAGGCAAACAAATTAGAGTCTCAATTGAAACTGAGTGACCAACAGAATAATTACTTAGGTAGTTATTCAGCACAGTC